>NZ_JBIWMX010000014.1:0-217802 GCF_044766925.1 Nocardia sp. NPDC101769
ACGCTCATCAGCAGTAGCGGATGGTCTGCACCACACCAGGTTCCGGCCATCGGCGCCCCGCGCTGGCCGGTTCGGTCAGCGCGGTATGCGGCAATAGCGCGCACTTGAGCTCGCTAGAGCCAGGGGCTGGTGCGGGGTAGGTGACACTGTCACTCGATCCTGCAGCAGCCCAAGGTACGCACCGGAGCCTTACAGGGGTACAGGGCAGCCAGCTGGTGATTGGTTCATCCGCTAGGCCGGTATTCCAAGACCTTCGGCGAGCATCGGCCACGACTGATAGAAGGCATCACGCCAGTAGCCCCACGAGTGGGTGCCCGCCGGTGCGTAATCGAAGGTGGCGGGGATCTGCAGTTGGTTCAGTCGATCCTGCAGGTTGTGGGTGCACCAGTTTGTCGCGGCCTCGATGACGCCGCCGACGACGAGTTGATTGGCGAGACCGCCAGCGCCGGATGCGACATGGGGGCCGTTGAGCGTGTCCCATTGGCCGGGTAGGCCGTTGCCGGTCGAGAGGAACAATCGGGTACCGCGCAGGGCTTCGGCGTGCACGACCGGATCGTTGTCGACCCAGGCCGGGTCGTCATCGTCGCCGTACATATTGCGGACATCGCCGCCGCCCCAGGTGTCGACGACCAGTTTGGTGAACCGCTTGCCGGTTGGGTCGGAAATCTGTGCGCACCCACTGTATCCGGCGACGGTCTGATAGAAGCCCGGTCGCGCCTCGGCCATCTGCAGGACCGCGGTCGCGGTCATCGAATTCGCCGCGATCGCGTTGACGCCGTTGGTGCCCAATGCCGCATCGACCAAGGGCGGCAGCTCGTCGAGGAGGAAGGTGCGCCACTTGTTGCGCCCCAGCTCCGGATCGTCCTTCTCCCAATCGGTGTAGTAGGCGAACGCCCCGCCGACCGGCATGACGACATTGGCATCCTTGCCGGCCAGGAAATCCCCGACATCGGTCTTGGCCCACCATGTCGCCGCATCGACCCCGCCGCCCGCCCCATTGAGCAGGTAGAGAACCGGCCGCGGCTCGGAGGCGTCATGAGGCCGCTGGACCTTGACCGTGATCTTCTTGTCCATCGCGGCCGAGTAGACCTGCAAACTCAGATTGCGACCATCGATCGTGCCCGAGACGAGCTTCGAGCCGTCCGGCGCAACCGGATCCGCCAGCAGCTTTTTCGAATCGACGATCGGATCCCCGGTACCGGCCAGACCATATCCGGCGCCGAGGGCCGCACCGGAGGCGGCGAGAACCATACCGGACACCGCGAATGACAGTGCACGCCTGATCAATTGGCGTCTCACGATTCAACCCCCATGCCTTGAGCGAGCACCGGCCAGGAGTCGTGCAGCGCCTGCTCCCAGTAGGGCCAGTAGTGGGTGCCGACCGGCGTGAACTGGTAGGTCGCCGGGATGCCCAGACCGTCGAGCCGGTTCTTCAGGTTGTGTGAGCACGCGTTGGTGGCGCCTTCGATGATCATGCCGAGGGCGAGGGTTTCCGGGCCGCCGTTGTTCATGTAGTAGTCGACGTCGTTCATGACTGGGATGCCGCTGCGCTGGAGATGTACAGCCGTGTGCCGCGCAGTTTTTCGGCGTTGATGACCGGGTCGTTGGCGGCCCACTCGGGGCTGTTGTCGGGGCCGTAGATGTTTTCGGTGTTGCCGCCGCCGCGGTTGACCGAGAGCTTGACGAAGGTCTGGCCCGCTGGGTCGGCGATCTGGGCGCAGCCGCTGTAGGCGGCGACGGACTGCCACAGGCCGGGCTTGGCCTCGGCCAACTGCAGCACCGAGGTGCCGGACGTCGAAAGACCTGCCAGCGCGTTGAGGCCGGTCGAGTTCAACGTCGTGTCCAGCAATGGCGGTAGCTCCTCGGTGAAGAACGTCTTCCATTTGTTCACGCCCAGACTGGGATCCGGCTTGTCCCAGTCCATGTAGTAGCTCGCGTAACCGCCGATCGGCTCAATGACGTTGACCTGCTTGTCGGCCAGCCAATCGAGCGCGTGGGTCTGTGCCTTCCAGCTGGCGGTGCCGTAACCGCCGTCCAGGCCGTTGAGCATCCACAGGTTCGGAGCCGGCTGGGACTCGTCGACCGGCCGCTGCACATCGACGGTAATGTCCTTGCCCATCGCCGCCGAATACACCTTCAAATGCCAGGTGCGTCCGTCCTTGACGAGTGAGGTTATGCCGGAAGGCTTCTCCGGTTCCGCTGTCGCGGTGCCACCGAGCACGGTGAGGGATAGTGCGGCGGTGAGCGCGCAAACACCGGTCCGGAGAACGGCCGCGCCGCGCAGTACAGAGAGCTTCATCGAGCAGTCAATTCCGATCCATGGGTCGCCGTCGGTTACATCCACGAGGTGACTTCCGGCCGACCGGCCGCCCATCCCCCCGAAACCCTATGTCCTCAGACCAATCGAAGCTGTTACACAACAGCCCCGTTCAGCGATTGCGGCAAAAGACCTCAACTCGGCAATAGCGGACGTTCTGCGCTGCACCAGGTTCCGGGCGCCCCGCGCTGGCCGGTTCGGTCAGCGCGGTATGCGGCTACTTGACAGTGCGTTGGCGGTCTATTGGATGAGCGTGGCCTGGGTGGGCGACTCATCGGAGGGTTTGGACTTCGGGGAAGTCGGTGAGGTGGTCGAGGAGAGTGTTTGGGGTGTCGCGGAGGAAGTGGTCGAAGAATGCTGCGAGGTAAGTGCGGGTGATGGTGTCGATCCGGGGGCCTGCGATGGGGCCGATGAAGTAGTGGCCGGTCGGCATGGGTATCGGGCCAGGTAGCAGGACGGGGAGGTCGGTGAAGTCGTTGTGCGCCGAGTTCTGCACGGTCAGTTCGTGTTTCCAGCCGGTGGAGTGATCGAACAAGGCGGTCCAGGAGGGGGTGGCTTGCTGGTCTTCGAGCCCGTCGCTGCTGGTTATGAGCAGGATCGGTTTGCTGATACCGGTTTGTGCGGCGGTACCGAGTGTGTCGCCGATGTTGATTCCGCCGTCAAGGTCGACCACTGCGCTGATCCGTGGGTCGGTGCGCAGCATTTCGACTGCGGTGTAGCCGCCGAGCGATTGCCCGAACATGCCGATCCGGGTGAGGTCCAGTGCTTCACCCAGCCCTGTTGGCAGGGGGTGCTTTTCGGCGTCGGGGTCGTTGCCGTCGCGGACGGTGTCGAGGGTGTCGAGGACGAATTTGGAGTCGGCGAGCCGGGTGTCGAGGTACAGCTGCTGGGTGGTGTCGGACGCAGGGATAGGGGTGTTTTGGACCAGTCGGCCGTCGGGGAATTCGACGCAGAGTGACTCGTAGGTGTGGTCGATGGACACCACGATGTAGCCCCGGCTGGCGAGCTCCTCGGCAGCGCCGGTGGCCAGGGTGCGGGGCATCGCCCGGCCCGGTGAGTACACGATCACGGGAAACCGGCCCGATGCCACTGGCGCATCGGAGACCGAATGCGACTGCAGGACGGGTATCTGCACGCCGAGTGCTTGCTCGAGGTGTGGGAGGACCTGCGTGGACAACAGTGGCGCGGACGGTCGGCCCGCGGTATCGGTCGCGGGATAGAAGACCGACACCATCAACTCCCGTGGTGTCGCGCCCACCAGTGGATCCATCCGGTCGGCATCGATGAGATGCCATGTTGTGGTTCCGATCTGGAACTGGCCACCGGGTGTCGGCAAGGCGCTCATTGTCTGCGCCGACGCCGTCAACGGCTGCAGGATCAATCCCAGTACGACCGTGGCCGCCACCACCGTTCTGACAATCACATGTTCCCCCAACAGAATCCGGCGTCGGCGCACGACCATATGTCGCATCGCCGAACTCGTCAACGAGGTCGGTAGTTGGCAAGCGAAGAGCCATCGTTGTCAGTTGCGTAACGGACATTCCTTGACGAAAGACATAGTCCCTTGGGGGGGTATGGCGGTCCGCAGGCCGGAATCACCTCGACGATACAGCCGAAGGCGACCAACGGATTGGAACCGACTGCTCGATGAAGCTCTCTGCACGACATGGGGCGGCCGTTTTCCGGGCCGGTCGGCCATACGTTCTGCCTGTGTTTGCCGCCGACCCCTTGATCGAGAAATCACCGTCGGCTCGACGCGGCCGAGCTGCAGTCGCCAGTTGACTAGTTGATCTCGACGACGCTCGGTCATCGGCAATAGCGGACGTTCTGCGCCGCACCAGGTTCCGGGCGCCGGCGCCCCGCGCTGGCCGGTTCGGTCAGCGCGGGTTGCGGCAAGAGCGGACGTTCGATCGGCTCGGTGTGTCACCGACGGCGAACGAGCACCGGCTGATGGTGGTGGATGCCCGTTCGCGGATCGGTAAGCCGGCCGGCTTGTTCGTTCGACGCGACTATTCGCGGGTTGCGGGGCCCTCGATCAATCCGTACTCGACAGCGGCGGAGGTGGTGAGTACCCGTTGCTGTTGCAGGTCATCACGGATCTGGTCGGTATTGCGACCGGTGACTTGCGCCAGTCGAGCGAGCAGTCCGTCGAACATGGCCCGCGCGTGCTCGAGTCGCGGTTCGACACGACTGAGGCTGCCATCCAGGCGCACCGACGGCTCCCGCAACACGAACTGGGCACTTCTATAGCCGTAGCGGTGGTCACACGCTGCGAGCACTCCCAGCGCTGCACCGCCAAGAGTGCCGCTCACGTAGGCGCTCACCGGCGCCCGAAGGACGTCCAGCACATCGGTGACGGTGCTGGCGTTCGGCAGATCTGCTTCCAGCCCGTACATTTCGAGCCGGATCGGTCGGGCGCTCTCAGCGTCGAGCGTCAGCAACCGCGCGCACAACTCGGTGGCAGCCGCAGCATCCAAGTGCCCGTGCGCGATCAGCGTCCGCCCCAGCAGCGGCGCTTCCGCCGGTCCGCTCGGGTGAGGATCGATCCACACCTGCCTCGCCGGCGGCGGGGCAGGAACAGGCTGCGGTTCCTCACGTGCCGGGTAGAAGTTCGGAAACTCCCGCGGCCAAGGCTGCCACTGAGAAGTAGGTGTGCTCGTCTCGATTCTCAAGGCTGTTCTCCGATCCGATTCGATTCAGCAGTCGTGTTCGTCACTTGCAAGGTGAGACGGCTGCCGACCGCAGCGGCGTACCGCTGCAGCGTCGAGGTCCGCACATCGACGTTCTCCGTCTCCAACCGCGCCACCGCCGACTGCGACGTACCCATACGGGCAGCAACTTCGGTCTGCGACAACCCCGCTGCCCGCCGCCGCTCCGCCAGCTCAGCAATCAACCGCGCACGATCCTGCGTGATCCTGCGCAACGCCATCTCCCGGAACCCGGGCAGCACCGGCAGAGATTCCTCGTCCGGCGACTGGGTCACCTCCTCGCTCATACCTACAACGATATCTCACTTTAGATATAACGCCAGGGCCGAAACGAAGCCCGTCAGCGGCACTCACGCAGAGGATCCGATGAAATCCACGATCAACTGTCGCGTCTTCTAACGCGTCATCGGCAGTAGCGGACGTTCCGCCAGCCTCGGATCGGCACGGCCAGTTGATCTTCCGATGCCGCGCGCTGGCCGGTTCGGTCAGCGCGGTATGCGGCAATTGAGTGCGTTCGATGCGGCTCGAACTTCAGCTGTCGGTCGGGCAGTGTGCCGAGTGGTGGTCTCGGTGCTGCGATCGCCGCTGCTGTTGTGCCGATCCGGCACTCGTGGGTGTCTTGGAGAGCCCGTTGTTGGTTCAGGCGAGGCGGTCGAGGATGGCGGCTAGTTCGCGGGCTTGCAGGACGACGCTCACGTGTCCGGCTGCCAGGCTGTGGACGTCGAAGGGATTGTCCGGGGTGAGGCGGTCGGCGTCATCGATCATTTTGGTGGCCAGGGCCGGAGAGATCACGTTGTCGTGGGTGAGGCGGATGTAGCTATGGGGTATCCGTCCCCACGTGTCGGCTTCTACTCGGGCGTCGGCGAAGCTGGTCTGCGCCCCGTCTTCGGGTTGCATGCCGTAGTTGATCACCGTCAATGTCTGTTCCAGGGTGGCTTCGGGCATGTTGGTCAGCCGAAAGTCTTCCAGGGCTTCGGGATCGGGGGAACGGAGGTTGAAGCGGATGAGGCCGCGGGATACCGGCTCCATTCCCAGAAACAGTGAGTGGCCGGAGTTCGGGATCGGCACATCTTTCATGGCCTCGGGGGTCTGGCTCAGCGCCATGGCGCTGGGTGCATCTGGAGTGGACGGGCAGAATGCGGAGAGGTAGACGAGGCGGTGGACGGCCTCGGATATGGCGTTGGCGACCAATCCGATCGTGATGCCGCCGAGGCTGTGCCCTACAAGGATGACCGGTCCGTGTCGACGCACCTTCCGCACCACGTCGATGACGTGGGCAACGTTGTCCTGCACCGTGATTGCCGCCATCGGTGACGACGACGCGGCGAATGTGGCTATGTCCTGCATCTGGTAGGCCAGTGGTATCGAGGCATCGAGCCCATGTCCGGGAAGATCCACCGGCAGGCTGCGATGGCCGAGCAAGGCAAGTTCGCGGACCACAGGAGCCCAATAGAAACTATTGCCCATCAGGCCGTGTACGAACACGAACGTCGGAGCAGCGGTTGCTGTTTCGGCATCATGGTGGGCGGGTTCGGTCATCGGGTTCCTTCCAGCACTCAACCTTCACTGTGCGCCGAACGTTAGGTCGCGTTCCGTCAACGCTCAACGAGAACGCTGTGGGAGACTTCAGTTTCCGCAGATAGAGCGAATATCGCGAATGCAATGACCATGCTGGAAAACGCAAGAACCACCATTCGATTTGCAATGAGATGTCGCTGAATGCATGCCGACACGGCACTACGACGCCGAAGGAGAACCGCACCCATGCCGGGAGGCAGACTTACATTGCAGGAAAGGGAATGCATCGCAGCAGGTCTGGCCGACGGACTGGGATACACCGAGATCGCCCGCCAGCTCGAGCGGCCAGCATCGACGGTCAGCCGCGAGGTGACCCGTAACGGCGGCCCCGGTCGGTATCGCGCCGACCGAGCGCACCGAGCAACCGCAGCACGATCGCGAAGGGGTAAGACAACCGCTCCCTCGCACGCGGTCTCGGTTCCACCGGCCGAGTCCAACCCGAACGATGCCGTGAATGCGTTTGCGGCGCAGTTCACCGATTTGTTCGTGTACGACGGGATGCCCCGAATGCAGGCACGGGTGCTGACCTGTCTACACCTCACCGACTCCGGCAGTCTCACCGCCGCCGAATTGGTGCACCGCCTCGGAGTGAGCCCGGCCTCCATCTCGGCAGCCGTCTGCGCACTGGAGAAACGGGATCTCATTCGCCGGGAACGTGATTCGTCGCGCCGCGACCGCTATTACATCGACGATCGCACCTGGTACCGCACCACGCTCAACCTTGCCCGTGCCTCCGATGAAAAGGTCAAGGCCGCCCGCCGCGGTGCCGAAATCCTCGGTGCAACAACCCCTGCCGGTCTCCGCCTGACCGAGATCGGCCGATACCTCGACTACCTCGGCCATGAGATGGTCCAGGCCGTTGAACGCTGGCACACATCAAGGACGCAACTCGACGATCACTGATACGGAGCGGCCCAATGCTAGGCGAACGCATGGCGGGGTGGACCTGCTCCGCGCCGTGACTGGCGAACGCCGGCCACGCCGCCTGAACGATGGCCCTGATAGTCGGCCGCCACACTGTGTGGCGGCCGACGGGGTTCGGTCGTGTCGTGGGTTGTTACTTGCTGGGCGCGGTGGCTTGGGCGGGGTCTTTGCAGTAGGCGGTGTCGGGTGGGCAGGGGGCGAGGATTGTGGAGAAGTATTGGATCGCGGCGAAGAGTGTGATGGGGCCGCCGGCGACGACGAGTCCGATCATGGAGCCGACGGCGCCGAGGGTGGCCGCACCGAGGACGCAGCCGGCGATGGTGGCGCCGACGAAGGGCACGAGCAGGGCCAGGACGGGGCTGGTGATCACGGCACCCGCGGCGGCACCGACGAGGCAGCCGACACCGGCGCCGAGGACGGCACCCAGGACGGCGCTGACGGCGGCGCCGATAGTGGTGCGTTGGGCGAACACGCCGAGGGCTTGGGTGTCGCGGGGAGTGAAGGATTCGGCGATCTGGGTGGCGGCTTGATCGGTGGTGATGGTCTGCCCGTTGGTGACGGCCTGTGCGGACGGTACGGGTTGTCCGGCGGTCTTGTTGGGTGTGAGTGTCGCTGTGGCGCCGTCGATTCGGGCGTCGATCGGGTAGGCGGTGTTGTCGATGCGGTAGGTGAGCGGGATCGCGGCGACGGGTTGCTTGTCGTGGCCGGTGAGAACGAGTTGGTCTCCGGCGACCTGCAGTTCGCCGCCGCTGATGCTCAGTACCGCGGCGTCGCCTTGGCGGGTGACCTCGTAGTGCACGGCGGTGTTGTCGTCGCTGGGTTGCGGGGTGGCGTTGGCCGTCGCGGTGGCGAGCGCGAGGGTGGTCGCGGCGAGCACGGCGGTGGTGGTTTTCCTCATCGGTTTTTCCTTGTTTCATCGGTGTACTGCGATAGTGGGATGTGTTGCGGGCGAGGCCGGTTCGGCGGGCAGCTGTTCTGCTCGCGGCCATGGCGCGTATTCGGCCGTGGGGTCGAGGTGCCCGACCGGGCCGAGGTCGACGGTCGGCTGCCCCAGGCTTCGGCCAGGCCTGTGACGCGCCGAGCGGTGGCGAACGGGTCGTCGGTGCTGGCGGCCAGGATGGTCGGGAAAGACAGCGGACGGCGTGGGACGGGCATCAGCCGTGTGTCGTACCGAGCTGCCGGATCCGTGGATTCTCTGCGGGTGAGTTTTCGAAGTCCGGCGGTGTGACCAGCAGGGCTGCGCGGATTTTGCGGGTGGGGTGCTTGGCCCAGCGCACGGTGGTGAGCACACCGGCGCTGTGCGCTACCAGCACGACCGGCTGCGGTATTTCCCGCAGGGTGGTGGACAGTGCCGTAACCCAGGCGTCGCGGTTCAACGACGCGCCCAGTGGCCTGCGCACGGTGCGGGTGCCGGGAACTGCGGCGGCGATCCGGTTTCTGCCAATGGTTGTCATTGTGACCGCCGAGGCCGGGGACGATAACGACGATCGGTGCGGGGGGTGTGGTTCACGGTGCTGCTCAAGGAAATTCATGACTCGAACGTGACCGTGCCAGGTGCCGTGCATCTCGCTCCGGGTCCGCGAACAGCAGCACGCACAGGCCGGCGACGATGAGCAGGGCCGCGCTGATCAGGAACACGATGTTGTAGCCGCTCGCCGATCCGTGCGCCGCCTGCACCAGCCGTCCCGTGACGAACGGTGCGACGACCCCGGCCGCTCCGAAAACAGCGAAGAGGACGCCGAACACCGCGCCGCGCTGGGCGACCGGCGAGATCTGCGCCACCGCCGCGCTCGATGCGGCGTAGCTCGCCGTGTACAGGCTGAACGCCGGAAGCATGAGCACTCCTTGCAGCGGGCCCCCGATGAACGGGAAGCCGACGAGGGCCACACCGGAGACGATCACCGCCACACCGGCCACACCGGCGCGGGACCATCGGGTCGAGACGCCCCGCGCGATCAGGTGGCGGGAGATCGCTCCCTGTCCGAACATCGCCAGCGCACCGAAAGCGGCCATCCCGGCAACGAGATTGCCGGTTGCAATCGTGCTGATCCCCCGAATCGAATCGAGGTAATCCGGCAGCCACGTCGTCGACAGACCCGTGACGAAATAGCAGGCGAATCCTGCGAGCGCGAAACACAGCCAGGTCGGGGCAAAGAACACCCGCCGGTACGGCACCCGGGGTTCGGCGACCTCGGGGTCGTGGCGGAATTCCGTTCCGGGCCGCACGGGAGCCTTCGGCTGGCTCGTCTCGTTGTCGAACGGGCCCTCCCGTCCGATGCACAGCCACAGCACAATCCACATCAGACCGGCGATGCCCATTGCTCCGAAGCACCATCGCCATCCCCATGTGACCTGGATGAAGGAGATGACCGGGGCGGCCACGACCAGCCCGACGCCCGACGCCGCGACGACGATGGCACCGGGGATGTCGCGCTTCTCGTCCGGGAACCACTTCATCACCGCGTGCAGTGCGACAGGGAAAGCCGGCCCCTCGGCGAAGCCGAGGACGACCCGCGAAGCCACGAGCACCGAGAACGACGCGGCCCCGAGCACGGGGAACTGCACAACCGCCCAGACGAGGGCCATCGCGAGCAGCATCCACCGGGTCTTTATGCGGTTGACGAGCACGCCTCCCAGCACTGTCCCGATCCCGAACAGGAGAAAGAAGGAGCTTGCCAGAAGGCCGTACTGGGCGGGCGTGAGTCCCAGGTCCGCCTCGAGGGCTCGGGCAGTAAGCCCGAGCGCCGCCTTGTCACCCCAGTTCACGACCATGAACAGGGTGAGTGCAGCCGTGATCAGCCACGCCCTCCGCAGCGAGTACCGCAGGGGCGGTTCCGATCGAGGCTCAGCGGTGGGGAGTGCCACCTTCGGGTTGACTGACATGTCGGTGCCTCCACAGGGCGGTGCGAGGGCGCGGGGCCGCGCGTCTTCAGAGAATGGGGTGGGGATCAGGCCGGCGCGAGGTAGGTGGTCCGGGATTGCAGGTACGCGGCGAGCCCCTCGGGTCCCAGTTCCCGGCCGAGGCCGCTCGCCTTGATCCCGCCGAACGGCGCGACCGGGTCGAGCATGTAGTGGTTGATCCCGAGGGTCCCCGAGTCCACGGCGCGGCCGATGCCACGCGCCGCATCCACATCTGCGGTCCAGATGGTGCCCGCAAGGCCGTATCCGGTGTCGTTCGCGATCCGCACCGCGTCGGCCACCGAGTCGTACGGCATGACCGACAGCACCGGCCCGAAGATCTCCTCCTGCGCGATCACGCTCGCGGGATCGACGTCCGCGAACAGGGTCGGCTCGACGAACCATCCGCGGTCCAGGTGCGCGGGACGCCCTCCGCCTGCGATGAGCCGCGCACCATCTGCGATGCCACGTGCGATGTATCCCTCGACCCGTCGCCGATGGTTCTCCGACACCAGCGGCCCGACCTGCGTCTCGGGCAGCAGCGGATCGCCCACGCTGCAACCCTTGACCATCTCGGCGAAGAAGTCGACGACCTCGGCGTATCGGCCCCGCGGTGCCAGGATGCGGGTGTTCGCGACGCACGTCTGCCCGTTGTTCAGGAGTGTGGCCTGGAACAGACCCTCGGCGTGGAGCGTCAGGTCGGCGTCGTCGAGGATGATCGCGGCGGACTTGCCACCCAACTCCAGGGTGACCGGACGCAACAGCTCACCGCAGCGGCCGCCGATTTCGCGGCCGACCGCCGTCGAACCGGTGAAGGTCACCTTGTCGATACCAGGGTGCGACACCAGGTAGCGCCCGATGTCGGCGCCACCCGGAACGATCCCGACCACACCGGCGGGCACCTCGGATCGCACGACGGCCTCTGCGAACAGGTAGGAGTCGAGCGTGGTCTCGGGACTCGGCTTCAGTACGATCGCGCACCCGGCCGCGAGCGCCGGGGCCACCTTGAAGGAGGTCAACAGGTTCGGGTAGTTCCACGGGATGATCGCGCCCACCACTCCGACGGGCACGCGTCGCACGTGGGCCGCGCCGCCGAGCAACCCGGCACGGAGTTCCTCGAACTCCGTATTGCGCACCAGTTCCGCGTAGTACCGGTACACGGCCGCAGGGAGCGCGGATTCCAACGCGAGGGCCGTGGAGATCGGCATCCCGTTTTGTTGCGCCACCCGCGCAGCGACCTCCTCGCCGCGCGCCTCGAACTCGGACGCGAGACGGTCGAGCGTCGCGGCACGCTCCGCGGGGTGCCAGCCGCTCCACCCGCGGTGGTCGTCGAGTGCGCGGCGTGCGGCAGCGACCGCAGCGTCGACGTCCGCCTCCACCGCCGCGGGAACAGATCCGATGATTTCCTCTGTCGCCGCCGAGCGGACGGTGATCGAGTGCGTCGACGACGGTGCGGCCTGCACGCCGTCGAGAAACAGGGTGCGATATTCCAGCACGGTGGGTTCTCCCGGTGGTTCGAGGGTGAGATATGGGTGAGCGGATCGGCCTCGGGGGTACGGGACCCGCACCCCGAGGCGGCCGGCTCACCGTCAGAACGGCTGGTCGCCGGCGACGGTGACTCGCTCCATGACGCGGCGCTGCGGGTAGTAGTCGTTTATCGCGTAATGCTGAGTGGCTTGGTTGTCCCAGATGGCCACCGAGCCGGGTTCCCAGCGGAAGCGGACCTGGTACTCCGGCACCCGCGCCTGAAACATCAGGTAGTCCAGCAGCTCATCGCCCTCGTTGCGGGGCAGTCCGACGATCTCCGTGGTGAACGGCTCGTTGACATAGAGCAGCTTGCGGCCGGTCTCCGGGTGTGTACGGACCACGGGGTGCGCTATCGGCGGGTGAATTTCCGCTATTGCTGCGACTTGCTCCGGGGCCATCGTCAGCCCCCACGACTTGGTGAAGGTGTGAATCGCCTTCAGTCCATCGATCTGCTCTTTCACGGACCCGGGCAGATTGTCATAGGCCGCGGCCATGTCCGCCCACATCGTGTCGCCGCCGGTGGCCGGCACGTCGATCGCCCGCAGGATCGACACCTTCGACGGATCCCGGCGGAACGAGGTGTCGCTGTGCCACATGTTCTCCTGGCCGATCGACTTGGGGCCCTTCGCCAGCCGCGAGATCGCCTGTACGTCTCCGTTGGGGAAGAAGTCGTTGACCTCGATGTTGCCCCACCGCCTCGCCAACGCGATGTGCTCGGGCCCATCGAGCAGCTGATCACGGAAGAACAGGACCTTCCACTCCAGCAGTGCTCGATGCAATTCCGCGTGCACTGCATCGTCGACCTCCCGAAGGTCGACACCCTCGACGACGGCGCCGATCAACGGCGTCAACGGATGGACTGAGCACACCGTGTACGGCTCGGATTCGGGCACGAAATCCGACTGTTTGCGCAGTTCACGGGCACCGGAGTAGAGACGAGGGTAACCACTTTCGCCAACGTTGGGGATGCAGATGAACGTGCGTTCCATGGAGGTCGTTTTCATTCTGTAAGCGTGATGGACATCACGAGACTTGCGAGTGTGCATTAGTTGAATGTGCGACCCGGATGGATGTGCGGTAGCACAATTCCGAGATGCACGTGCACCACTACGGCTCGCTGCTCGAGGACGACCAGGAACCTCCCGCGGGCGTTTCGCGCATCCTGAACGCGGTCAGCGGCCGCATCAACCTCCTCGCCCAGCGAAGCGCCGTCACCAACGTGACTACGCAACAGCTACCGAGGGAAGTTCGCGACTCCGAGCTCCCGACGATCGGACGGCGCTACTTTCTGCTCGTACTCCACAGGCTGCTCGAGGGACGCACACCAGACGAAGACGACCTACGTGAGTTGCGCGAGCGGGCGGCCCAACGTGCCCGCGAGGGAGTGCCCCTGCCATTGCTGCTGCACCTGTGGCAACGGGGCTTCCAGGAGTTCTTCTCCGAGTGCCGAACCATCGCCTCCGGCGCCGAGTCGGAGGCGCTCGGTTGGATCGGGTCCGTGACGCTGCGTCTGCAGGAGGCGTTCGTGGCCGAGCTCTTGGACGCATACCAGCATGAGCAGGCTGTGCTGCTGGCCGAACAAACGGGTGCGGCCCAGCTCGTCGGGCGCCTCCTGCTGCTCGGCCACGATGCCAGAGCCGACGCCGAACGGCTCGACGTGATACTCGCCGAGCACTACGACGTTCTGGCGCTGAACTTCGGATTCACCCCCGGCGAACTCGCCTCCGAGGACAACAGCCGCGTTGTCGCCGGACGCCGGAAACTACACCGGATGCTACGGGTGCTCAGTCCCGGTGGTGGGCCGTCGGTGCTTCCGCTCCTCGACCGCTCGGGTGGGCACGTCCTGCTCCCGTCCACCGCCGTCACGGCGGCGGACGCCCCGCGCGAGCGGACGGCGTGGCTGATCACCGCCATGCAGTCCGCGGCAGGTGCGCCAGTGACCGCTGCGATCGTCGAGAACGTAAACGTCGCAGTGCTCCACGACGCGGCAGACGAAGCTGACAAGATCCTGCACCTTGTCCGCGCGTTGAACCGCCCTCCTGGCATCTATCGCTTGGCAGATGTTTCGGTGGCTTACCAACTCAGCCGCCCCGGCCCCGGGGTCGAGCGACTGCTCGAATCACTCGCGCCGGTACTGAGCCATCCCGAGCTGCTAGAGACCCTGCAGATCTACCTCGACTGCGATCTGGATCGCCAGCGCACCGCGCGAACGCTGGCCGTACACCCGAACACTGTCAACAACCGGCTCAACCGCCTGGCGGAGATATCGCCGCACAGCCCCTTCACCGTCGACGGGATCACGGCGCTGCAGGCCGCGCTCATCGCGCAGCGGCTCGCCGACACCCGCCAGTGATCCGAGCGGCAGACCCCGGACCGCGCCACAGTCGGTGCCGGGACAGTGTTGCCAGCGCGCTGCGGCGAAGCCGGAGGCAGCGTAGGCCGGCGTTGACGTAGCTGTAGACGGTGTCGCGGTGGACCCCGAATTCCTTGGCCAGCGTGGCTTTCGGTTCGCCGGCCGCGGCACGGGCGCGCAGGGCATGGGCTGTTCGGTGGTGAGGGAGGGTTTGCGGCCCTTGTGGGCGCCGCGGGCTTCGGCTTCGGCGATGCCTTCGCGTTGGCGTAGAAGCGGACGTTCAGGGCCGTTGTGCGGAACACGCCATGCCGACGTCGGTGGCCACCGCGCCGTCTGCTGGTCGTGGTCGCGATGTACCAGGGCGATGGTGAGGGCCTCGGATATCGACCTCTTGGGATTGCTTCCCGGTGCTGCGGTAGGCGCGGAGGCACCCGTGTACGGCCGTGCCGCATCCACCGAATAGCTGGATGTCCGCTCGTCATGGGCGATAGGCTGGGCTCCGTCGAAAGGTGAGTTGATCATGTCCGGTGCTCACAGCCATACCGAGAGGATTGCGCGCGGCTGATGATCGACGACGCCGCGAACCGTACCCGCCGTGACGTGAGCATGACGGTAGCGGAGGAGTTGCGTTCGGTCGGCTTCGAGGACGCCGAAGAGATCGGTTCCGGCGGTTTCGGTGCGGTTTATCGCTGTCGGCAGGTGGGGTTGAATCGCACGGTCGCGGTGAAGGTCCTGACCGGGAAATCCGACGAGGAGAACCGGGCGCGGTTCGTGCGCGAGCAGCGGGCGATGGGCCGGCTGACCGGACATCCCAATATCGCCACCGTGTTCGAGGCCGGTGTCACCAGCGGCGGGCGGCCCTATCTGGTCATGCCGTATTACCCTTCGGACTCGCTGGACGCGCGGATTCGGGGGCACGGTCCGCTTCCGGTGGATGATGTGCTGCGGATCGGGGCCGGGATCGCCGGGGCGCTCGAGAGCGCGCATCGGCTGGGCATCGTGCATCGCGATGTGAAGCCGGGCAATATTCTGTTCACCGACTACGGTGAACCTGCCCTGACCGACTTCGGAATCGCGCGTATCCCCGGCGGGTTCGAAACGGCTGCCGACATTGTGATCGCGTCGCCGGCGTTCACCGCGCCGGAGGTGCTCGAGGGCGACACTCCGACTCCCGCCGCCGATGTCTACGGGCTCGGTGCCACCATGTTCTGCGCGCTGACCGGGCATGCCGCCTACGAGCGGCGCAGCGGCGAGCAACTGGTGGCCCAGTTCGTGCGGATCAGCCGGGGGCCGGTGTCGGACCTGCGCGATAGCGGTTTCCCCGACGAGGTGTCCACGCTCGTGGAATCGGCGATGCACCGCGACCCCGAGCAGCGGCCCTCCGCAGCGGAGCTCGGTGAGGCCATCCGGCAGGTGCAGCAACGCTACGGCTACCCGACTGGCGAGATGGCCCGGCCCAGCGACCCCGCCGCCGCCCGCCACCCCGAGCCGCAGAACCGTCAGCCGACCTCGTCGCGAACCATAGGACGCGGCGGCAAAGTGCTGCCCGAGTTGACCAGCTTCGTCAACAGGCGCGCCGAGCTGACCGAGCTCAAGCACCTGCTGACCGTGTCGAGGCTGGTGACGCTGGCCGGGATGGGCGGGGTGGGCAAGACCCGACTGGCGATGCGGGCGGCCTCGGCCGTTCGACGCGATTTCGCCGACGGGGTGTGGGCGATCGATCTGGCCGACGTACGTGATCCCTCGCTGGTGGCCCCCATCGTCGCTGCCACGCTGGGCATGCGGGCCGATTCGGCCCGGCCGGTCGACGACACGCTGGTCGAGTTTCTGCGATCCCGTGAAACCCTGCTCGTCGTGGACAATTGCGAGCAGGTTGCCGAGTCGATGGCGAGCCTGGCCGAGACGTTGTTGTCGGCGTGTCCGGGATTGCGGATCCTGGTCACCAGCCGCGAGCCGCTCGATATCGGCGGAGAAGCGGTCCGGCGGCTGTCGCCGCTGAGCATTCCTGCCGCCGGCCGCGAGCCGACGCTGCGAGAGCTGCGCAAATACGATGCGGTGACGTTGTTCGCCGACCGTGCCGCAGCAGTCGTGCCTGGCTTCGCACTGACCGAGGAGAACAAGGCCGCGGTGGCCGGGATCTGTTCCCGTCTCGACGGGTTGCCATTGGCGATCGAACTCGCCGCGGCCCGGATGCGCACCATGTCGCCGGAGCAGATCCTGCAGCGGCTCAACGACCGGTTCACGCTGCTCACCCGGGGCCACCGCACCGCGCCGACACGGCAGCAGGCCCTGCGGTGGTGCATCGACTGGAGCTATCAGCTGTGCACCCCGGCCGAGCAGCAGTTGTGGGCCCGGTTGTCGGTGTTCGCCGGTGGTTTCGAACTCGACGCCGTCGAGGCGGTGTGCGGCGCCGATACCGAGGTGTCAGAGCTGCTCGATGTGTTGGCGGGGCTGGTCGACAAATCGGTGGTGATCAGGGAAGAACCCACGGGTGCGGTCCGCTTCCGGATGCTCGACACCGTCCGGGACTACGGGCAGGACAAGCTGCGCGAGGCCGGTGCTGACGAGGATCTGCAGCGTCGGCACCGGGACTTCTACCGACAGCTGGTGCTCGATGCCGAGGCCGACTGGATCAGCGACCGGCAATTCGACTGGATGGCCCGGCTCGACCGCGAGCAGGCGAACATCCGTGCAGTGCTCGAATTCTGCATGTCCGACCCGACCGAGCAGTCAGCCGAAGCGGGGCTGCGCATCACCGCCGCCTCCTTCGTGTTCTGGAGTTTCCGTGGCTTGTTCGGTGAAGGCCGCCGCTGGCTCGACCGCACCCTGGCCCATCCCTGCGCACGTTCGACAACCGACCAGATCCGTGCGCTACATGCCAGCATCTTCATGGCCACGCGGCAATGGGACCTCCAGACGGCAGCCACCCTGCTCGCGCAGGGGCGTGCGCTCGCCGAGCAGGACCCCACGCCCATGAATCAGGCGCTGATCGCCTATGCGGAGGGCGATCTGGCTCTCTATCGCGAGGAGCCTGCGCGCGCGGTGTCGTGTATCAATCGAGCCATCGAGGTGCTGAGCTCCGACCCGCGAGGATGTCTGCACGTTGTGGCGTTGCTGTTGCTCGGTGTGGCGCACGCGCAGCAGGGCGACACCGGACCGGCTCTCGAGTGTTACCAGCGGATCCTGTCCATCACCGAGGCGTGCGGTGAGTCGTTGTTCCGGTCGACCACGCTGGGGATGACCGGGATCGCGGCGTGGCAGCAGGGTGAGAACTCCCGCGCACAGGATTTGCTACGGGAATCGCTGCAGCTCAACCAGCGCATGCGCAGCCTTCTCGTCGCGGCGCTCGATCTCGAAGTGCTGGCGTGGATCGCGGCCGGCGCCGACGCCCAGCGAGCCGCCGTGCTGATGGGCGCTGCGGCGAACATGATGCAGACCTCCCCCGGCGTGGCGATCTACTTCCCGCAGATGGTCGAGGCCCACCTCGACTGCGAGCGAATCGTGCGTCGCGCGCTCGGTGAAGCGCGCTTCGATGCGGCGTGGCGACGCGGCCAGACAATGAGAATCAACGCCGCGGTCGCCTACGCGCTGAACGAAGAACAACCGGCCGACACACCACCCGCCGGCCCGACGACATTGACCAAACGTGAACGCCAGGTGGCGGACCTGGTCGCCGAAGGGCTCACCAACAAGCAGATAGCATCCCGGCTGGTGATCTCCCAGCGCACCGCAGATGCCCACGTCGAGCACATCCTGTCCAAGCTCGGGTTCACCTCTCGCGCCCAGGTCGCGGCGTGGATCGTGGACGCGGCCCGGCGCGAGAGCTGATCGCGTGCCCTGTGGTGCCAGGGTCTACCGGTGGGCTTCGGATCGACCGTCGGCGGCCGCCGTGAGTCGGCGGGCCAGGGCGCGCACGGCGTCGTTGAGTATGTCGGGGTGTTCGATGACGAACGGCCGATTCAGGCCGGCCAGGACGGGGGGAATCCAGTCGAGTTGTTCGGCCCGGATTCGGACCTGGACCCACGGGTGGGTGTCAGCGGGCGGTGAGTCGATCTCGTGCACGGTCGCGATCGTCGCGGGGAGCAGCGGGCGGACCTGGGCGAGTGTGCCCTGCACTCGGATCGATACCTCGTGCCGATAGCGCGCCGTGGCGAGTGCGGACTGCAGATGAGCGGCCGGCTCGAATCCGGCGGGCGGAGCGAACGTTCCGGGCAGCGTGGTCACCGCGGTGATGCGGTCGAGCCGGAACTGACGTAGTTCGTCGCTGTTGCTGTCCATCCCCGTCAGGTACCACCGGCCGGAGTGGGCGACGAGCCCGTATGGGTGTACGGTCCGCTCACTGCGGCGCCCGTTCCGGTCGGTATAACCGATCGCGACCGGTCGGCGCTCGCCGGTGGCCTCGGCGAGCCGGAGCAGGACGGAGGTCTCGACAGCCACCTCCGAGCGGGCGTCGGCGGTGAATTCGGCGGTGTTCAGCAGTGCGTCCAGACGGGCCGTCAGACGTGGGGGCAGGACGCGACGGAGTTTGGCCGTGGCGCTGTCGGCCGCGTGGGCGGCTGTTGTCGATCGGCCGACGCCGCGGCTGGTGAGGAGTCCGAGCAACACGGCCACCGCTTCGTCGTCGGTCAGCATCAGCGGCGGCATTCGGTACCCCGGCGCGAGCCGGTATCCCCCGTAGCGGCCTCGCACCGATCGAACGGGGATATCCAGGTCGGTGAGATGGGTGACGTATCGCCTGACGGTGCGTTCATCGACGCCGAGCCGTCCGGCGAGTTCACCGACGGTATGGGTGCCGCCGGTCTGCAACAGCTCGAGCAGGGCCAGCACTCGGGCGGTGGGGCGTGTCATCGGGAAATTCTCGCATCCATACCGGGCGGAAACTGTCCGGTATCGACTCTAACGTGGCCTGCGGCGGCGGAACCTCCGCCCCATCCGACAACAGGAGTACGCCATGAATCTCGTCTCGATCCGCCTGATCACCGACGACATCCAACGGCTGGTCGGCTTCTATCAGCACGTGACCGGTGTCGAAGCAACCTGGGGTACACCGGATTTCGCCGAAATCGCCACACCGGCCTGCACACTCGCGATCGGAAGCACCCGCACCGTGGCGCTGTTCGCGGCGGGCAGCGCGCGCCCAGCCGACAACCACACCGCGATCATCGAATTCCTGGTCCCCGACGTCGATGCCGATTACCGGCGGTTGCGGGATACGGTCGAGGATTTCGTCAACGAGCCCACGACGATGCCGTGGGGGAACCGGTCGTTGCTGTTCCGCGATCCCGACGGCAACCTGATCAATCTCTTCACTCCGGTCACCGCGCAGGCCATCGCAAAATTTGCCCGCTGACATCCGCTCGTCGACATGTGTGTGCACAGCGGGGACCTGTGAGGCGCTCGGCCCGTCGATCTTCCACGGGCCCGCGCCGGCCGGTTCGGGCCGCGCACTATCCGGCCAGCGGAAACTTTTGTCGGGTAAGCCAGCCTGATCGAGCGGCGCCAGGTCACCGTGAGTGGCTCGCTGGCAGTGGCTGACAGCGCAGTGCCAGCACCGTCGGACAGCATTCACGACCATGACGGAAATGACAGCGACGATGCGGGCCGCCTACGTACCGGCGGTCGATGCGGTGTGGGAAGTGCGCGAACTGCCCAGGCCGGAACCGGGTCCCGGCGAGGTACTGATCCGGGTGCGGGCCAGCGGCATCTGCTACACCGACATCTGGTCCACCACCGGAGTGATCCCGACGGGCGTGCCCGGGGTGGTCGGACACGAGACGGTCGGCGAGATCGTCGCGGTGGGCGAGGGCGTGCACTCGCGAGTGGTCGGTGACCGGGTCGCGACGACCTGGATTCTGCAGACGTGCGGCCGGTGTGAGTACTGTCGGCTCAACAAGCCGGTCACCGGGGTGGCCGGATTGAGCTGCGCCGCACCCAAAACCAGCGGGTTCAGCGTCCAGGGCGGGCATGCCGAGTATCTCGCCGCGCCCGAGGCTGCCACGGTGTTGTTGCCGGAGGGTTTGTCTTTCGAGTTGGCCGCCCCGGTCGCCTGCGCGGGCTACACCACGTGGAGCGCTTTGTGCGCGGGCAATCCGCAGCCGCACGAGCGGGTCGCCGTGCTGGGTATCGGTGGGCTCGGACACATGGCGGTGCAGTATGCGAAGGCGGCCGGGTTCGAGACGATCGCGATCACGCATTCATCGGACAAGGAGACACTGGCACGGAAACTGGGTGCGGATGAAGTAGTTTCGAACGGCGAGGAACTGAAGGCGATGGGCGGCGCGGACATCATCCTGATGACCGGCAACTCCAACCGCGCGGCCATGGACAGTATGCACGGGTTGCGACCGGAAGGGCGGATGGTGCTGGTCGGTCTGCCGCACGACACCGACTTCATCATTCCGCCACCCGAGACCGGCATCAATTTCGTGGTCAACCGCAACCAGATCATCGGCGCGACCCACGGCGGATTCGAATACCTCACCCAGGCACTCGAATTCGTCGCCACCGGCAAGGTGACGCCGATGGTCGAGACCTACCCGCTGGCGAACGCCGCCGACGCCTACGAACGCGTGGCCAGCGGCGCTGTGCGGTTCCGCGCCGTGATCACCTACTGAGATCGGCGGATTCGGTCTGCGTGCGATTCGGCATCACAGGATGTTCGGTCAGCGCCCAGGGACCGTCGTGCAGCCTGGCCGTCCCGCCGGATGCCGGGGTGCCCCGTTGGCCCTATTTCGGAGCGATCAACTCCAGCGCGATGTTGTCAGGGTCCCGGAACTCCAGGATGTAGCTGACGCCGATGTCCTTGATGTCCTCGCGCACTACACCGCAGGCATCGAGGTGTGCGGCGGCGGCCTCCAGCGCGGCCAGGGATCCGACCGAGAACGCGAGATGGTCGAGCCCGACGCGGTTCTCGTCGAAGCGATCGGTACCGGCGGGACGCAGCCCGAGGAATCCGTGCTCCATGCGATAGATCACTCCGCCGTAGAGGAAACCGAGCCGCTGCCGTGTTTCAGCATCGGCGTCGGCCGGAATCTCCAGCGCCACAGGCCATCCGAAAATCCTCTCGTAGAAGGACCGTGATCGCTCGATGTCGCAGACCGTGAGGCGGATATGAGCGATGGACTCCACTGAGATCGACATGGCACCGATGCTTACACACCGCTGTCCTACCCGCTGGTTCGATCGCCACTGAGCCCGCGAGAAGTAACCGACGTTCTGTACCGCACCAGGTTCCGGCCACCGGCACACTCGCCATGGCCGTTTCGGCCGGCACATTCCCGACCAGGAAACGGCCCGGGGCCGGCGCCGCGGATTCTGCGGCACCGGCCCCGGCTGGATCGAATCGCTCACTTCGAGCCGATCCGGCTCGAATCGCTATTTACGGCCGGTGAATTCGTCCATGGAGTGGTAGACGCCCACCGTGTTGAGGTAGAAGTCGCGGACCTTGAGCGGTAGCAGCCCGGAGATGGCGCGGTTGAGGCGGGAGGTCCAGGGTAGGACGACCAGGGCGGAGCCCTTCTTCATCTCGGTCCAGGAGGTGTCGACGACGTCCTCCTGGTCCAGGATCGGAGTGAACCAGAAGCCCTTGGCGCCGTCGAACATTCCGGTGTTGATGTAGGTCGGGCAGACCGTGGTGAACTTCACGTGCTCGTTGCCGGACTGCTCGAGCTCCAGGCGCACCGAGTCCGACCAGCCCAGCGCCGCCCACTTGGAGGCCGCGTAGACACTCATGCGGGGATTGGCCACCAGCCCGGCGGAGGAGGCGATGTTCAGCACGCGGCCCTCGACGCCCGTATTCGCCACCATGGCGGGCAGGAATTCGAGCGCGATATACATGGGCGCAAGCGAATTGATCGCCATGGTCTTGTCGATGTCGGCACGGTTGCCGGTCTCCCAGAAATACCCGTTGCCGCGCACGATGCCCGCATTGTTGACCAGCACGTCGATTCCGCCGACCTCGGCGCGCACGGCCGCGCCCGCCTCGGCGATGGCGTCGGGGTCGGACACGTCCACCACATAGTGGTGAATCCGGCTGCCGCCCAGCGCCGCCAGCTCGGCCGCGGTCTCCTCGAGCGCCCGCTCGTTGACGTCCCACAGCACCACGACGGCGGCCTGCTCGGCCACCGCGCGCTGCGCGAACGACTTGCCCAGGCCCATAGCCGCCCCGGTGACCAGGACCTTCTTGCCCGCTACGGTCTTCATACCCCTCTGTACCCCTGTCGAATGATCTGCGGAATCACTTCTGGCGCAGTGTCTTCATGACGCCCAGGTAGAGCGTCATGGTCTTGGCCCACAGCTGTTCGGACATGCCCGGCAGCGGCGCGATGGGCAGCACCCGCTGCACCGCGATGGTCTGGGTGTCGATGTACTTCAGCAGGCCCTCGGGCCCGTGCCGGCGGCCGGTGCCGGAGATGCCGAGCCCGCCCGAGGGCGCGGCCACCGAGCCCCACGCGGCGATGAAGCCCTCGTTCACGTTCACCGATCCGGCGCGCACCCGCGCGGCGACCTCGCGGCCGTGGGCGGTATCTCGGCTCCACACACTGGCATTGAGGCCGTAGGCGGTGTCGTTGGCCTGGGCGACGGCTTCGTCGTCGCTGGACACGCGGTAGACCGACACGACCGGTCCGAAGGTTTCTTCGCGGTAGACGGTCATGCCCTCGCGCACGCCCGCGAGAATGGTGGGCTCGTAGAAGTAGGGGCCGAGGTCCGGTCGCGCCGTACCGCCGGCGAGGACCGTCGCGCCCTTGGCGACCGCGTCGTCGACGTGCCTGCTGACTGTGTCGATCTGACGCGGGAAGGTCAGCGACCCGATCTCGTAGCTGTAGTCGAGGGTCCTGCCGAGGCCCAGTTTCTTTGTGTGGGCCACGAATTCGGTGATGAACCGGTCGTATACCGTGTCGTGCACATAGATTCGCTCGATCGATTCGCACAGCTGCCCGGCCGAGGCGAAGCAGGCCCGCACCGCGATCTTGGCGGCGGACGAGACGTCGGCGTCCGCGAGCACCAGCAGCGGGTTCTTGCCGCCGAGCTCGAGCGAGTACCCGATGAGCCGCTCCCCGGCCTGCTGGGCAATGGTGCGGCCGGTGGCGCTGGATCCGGTGTAGTCCACGTAGTCGGCACGCGCGATGACCTCGGTGCCGACCACCGCGCCCCGCCCGAGCACCGCCTGCCAGAGGCCCTTGGGCAGACCGGCGCGCTCGGCGATATCGATGGCCCAGAGCAGGGTCAGCGCGGTCTGGTTGTCCGGCCGCCCGATGACGGCATTGCCGGCCAGGAGCGCGGGCAGCGCGTCGGAGGCGCCCAGCGCGAGCGGATAGTTCCACGGCGAGATGACCGCGACCACCCCCTTGGGCCGGTTGCGCACCTCCACCTGGGTGAGGACCGGCATGACGCCGCGCGGCTTGCGGTGCGCCAGAATCGATTTGCCCTCGGCGGCGTAGTAGCGGGTGTTCACCGCGACGTCGGAGACCTCGTCGAAGGCATGCACCCGGGACTTGCCGGTCTCGAGCTGGATGATGTCGAGGATGGTGTCCTGCTCGGCGAGCACCAGGTCGTGGATGCGGCCGAGCAGTGCGGCCCGCTCCCCGACCGCTACCTTCGCCCATTCCTGCTGCGCGGCGCGCGCGGTGGCGAAGGCGGCCTCGATATCGGTGACCGAGGACTGCGGCAGGTCGGTGATCTTGGCGCCGGTGGCGGGCGCGAACACCTCCACCGAGGGCGCTCCGCCCGCGACGGCGTGGCCGAGCAGGCGCTGGACCAGGTCAAAAGGCAGCGCATCGGCGGCGGCGAGCTGCGGGGCAGTCGTCATTGGTCGCCCTCTCGAGGAGTCGGGTGCGGGTGGAACCCATTATTAACTGAACATCGGTGTTACATGAACACTGGTGTTAGATTAATGGACGTGACACACACCATGTCAAGCCCTCCGGCAGGCAAAGGCACCCCGGCCCGCCGCGGCCGCCCGCCGCAGACGGAGAAGCAGGCCGACCAGGTGCGCGCCCGTATCGTGCTGGCTACCGCCGAGGTGTTCGCCGAGCAGGGTTCGCGCGGGCTGAGCGTGGCACGGATCATCGAGAAGGCCGGGCTGGCGCGGCCCACGTTCTACCGCTATTTCGCCAACGCCGTCGAGCCGCTGCACGCGGTGCTCACGGTCTCCAACGAGGATCTGGTCGGCGGCATCCGGTCCGCGCTGGAACGCAGCGAGCAACCGGTCGAACTCGGCATCAATATGATCGAGGCGTATCTGCACTGGGCGGGCGGTCACGGCCCGATGCTGGCGCCGCTGTTCGCCGAGCTGCACGATCCGGGCTCGCCGGTGTCGGCCTATCGCGAGCAGGCCATCGACGACATCCGGGTCCTGGTACGCGCCAAGATCACCGGCCTGGGGCGGCGGGCCCCCACCGATCTCGACCTCGATACCGCACTGCAGACCTGCGAATTCGTCGTCTACCGCATCTCCGCGGACGCACCGCACGGCGAACCCGATCAGGCCACCATCGATGCGGCCCGGCTGACCATGATCCGCGGGGTGCTCACCATGCTCGGCACGCGCGCGGATGTCGAGTACGCGCTCACCATTCCGGGGTTGTTCGAATCCACCGAGGACTAACCCGTCCAGCCGGTTAGCCAACAACGCCGCTCCGGGGCTAGGCTCGGCGCATGCCGGAAACCACGCCGCCCCAAGCCTTCTCGGCTGTCACCCGCGCCATCATCCAGGACGTCACGGTGACGCCCGCCAAGCGCACCGACCGCATCCAGACCCGCCGCATCTCCATGCCCGCGGGCACGGCGGCCGGCCTGCACACGCACAATGGTCCCGTGGTGGGCAGCATCGTGTCCGGCTCGGTGGCCTACCGGATCGAGGGCGAACCGCTGGTCGTGCTGCGGCCCGGCGATGTGTTCTTCGAGCCGGAGGCGGTGCGCATCGCCCAGTTCGACGCCCTCGACGAGGACGTCGTGTTCCTGGGCCACTTCCTGCTCGGCTCGGATCAGGATCCTGCCATCGAATTCCCAGGAAATTAGCCGACACCACGCATCCGCCCGTCCTATCGTCGATTTCGTTCGTACAACGAAAAGAGCTGAGTATGAAGGCTATTCGCACCCGCGAGCCCGGCATCGACGGACTGGTCTACGAGGATGTCCCCGACGCGAAACCCGGTCTCTGCGACGTCCTGATCAAGGTCGAAGCGTGCGGTATCACGCACAACGAACTGGACTGGCCCATCTGGAACTGCCGCGCCGGCCACCCGCGGGACTCGGTCATTCCCGGCAACGAGGTCTCGGGTGTGATCGCCGCGCTCGGCTACGGCACCGCCGGGTTCGCCGTCGGCGACGAGGTTTTCGGCCTCACCGACCAGCTGCGCAACGGCGCGGCCGCCGAGTACGTCGCCGTCGAAGCCCGCAATATCGCACGCAAACCCCGCACCCTGGACCACATCCAGGCGGCGGCGGTCCCGCGTGCCGGACTCACCGCCTGGCAATCCCTCTTCGACCACGGGCACCTCGAAAAGGGCCAGACCGTCGTCATCCACGGTGCGGGCGGCGCGGTCGGCTCGATGGCCGTCCAGCTCGCGCACTGGGCAGGCGCGCACGTCATCGGAACCGGCCGCGAGCACTCCCGTTCGCTCGCTACCGAACTCGGCGCCGACCGCTACCTCGCCCTGGACACCGAGCAACTGGCCGACGCCGCGGGTCGAGCCGACCTGGTGGTCGACACGATCGGCGGCGACGTCCTCACCGGTTCCTCGATCCTGCTCCGCCCCAACGGCACCCTCATCACCATCAAGGCAGCCGCCGAATTCCCCACCGACCGCGACGACATCCGCAAGGTCGTCTTCGTCCAGGAATCCAACCGCGCTCAACTGACCGAACTCGCCCGCCTCATCGACGAGGGCAACCTCCGCCCCCAGGTCGGCGCCGTCTACCCGCTCGAAGAAGCAGTGAAAGCCTTCAGCGCCAAGGCCGCCGGCGGCCTGCCCGGCCGAATGATCCTCCAGCCCTGAGCCGCTCGCCGATCACGATCGATACCGGATCGTCGGCGTCTCCCATCGCATCCATGGGGACCGTGTACCGGTTGCCGGTATCGGCGCAGACCACGTCGGCGATCTTGACCAGCGCCGAGATGTCCCCGTGCTCGAAATGGGCGAGACCCGGCACGATTACCGCGTCGACTCCCTCTGCGTAGGCAAGGTTCATCAGGCGGTTGATCGCTGCGCCCTGACGTATGGGATCGGCGAGCACGACGAGGATCACGGTCCATCGCCGTTCGTCGGCGGCGGCATGGATTCGTGCCTCGTCCCGCTGCCAGTTCACACCCGATACGTCTCGGCGCAGGTATCCGATTGCGTAGTCGGTCATGGTTGCGTCCCCGCATATTCGCGATAGCCCGGCCGCCTGATCGCGACCCGACCGCGGTCCGTCGCACGCCATCGGGCCGGTCCAGCCGGCGTGCTCATCACGAGGCCGGCCCGCAACAGGTGCAGTAACGCACGGCGCGTCGACGTCTCGGCAAGACCCGTACTCACGCACAACCGTTCGACCGTGACCGATTCCATCACGCCCAGCACGGCCAACGCTCCCAATACCTTTGCCTCTGGTTCTGTCAGCGCCATATGCACCCCTCGCGACTCATCGATACGGGACTCGTCGGCAGCGAACGCGATTCCGCTTGCGGCTCGTACCAGCGAAGGTAGGGCTGCGCAGGGCCGCGAGGCCAGAGAGTTGCGCCAAGTTGCGCATTTCATTGACCACCATCGCGGGGAGCTGGGAAAATCCGAGGGCCTCACACGCAACCACTCGAGCAAGGTTCTCGCCATGCATGTTGAGTTTCTGGGCGGCCCCTCCGGGGGACAAGGATCGCCGCGCCTGTATCTGACCGATCGCAACACGTTCGCCGTGCAGGGCTGGAAGACGGTGCGCGCCAACCGAATCGAGATCCCTCACCGACTGCTCGTGCACGCTCGTCCCGGCACCTGCATCGCTGGTCTCCGGGACACCGGGCACGGGACGTTCCTGTTGTCCGGAACCCCGATAACCGATCCGGAAGCCCTGGAGATCATGAAGATCCCCAACCATGAAACAGCAGTCGAGGTCCCCATCACGCAGGAGGTGACCCCCGATGCGCCAGGTCCTCGGGGGTGAAGATTTCGACCGGTTGCTCGACGAGGTGAAGACCCGCGCATTCCACCTCGAAACGCACGATGACTACCTCGCCGAGACCGAAACCGACTCGCTGAGAGCATTTCTCGCCGACGAGTCCATCGACCCCGGCGGCGACTGGTTCACCCCGTGGACCGACCAGGTCCGTCGCATGGTCGGCCGCGGTGTGGGCGTCCAGCGGGCGCGTATCGTCACCCGGTCCCACACGGCATATACCCGTTATCTGCTCGCCCTCACCCGCTACAACGTCGAGGCAGGCGAGGACGTGCGCTATCTGCCCCGGAACGTGGCGGCATCCAACGACGCGATCACCGAGGATTTCTGGCTCCTCGACGACCGCACAGTCGTCTACAGCCTGTTCGATGCAGGCGGGATCTGGATCGGCGGTGCAGTCACCGAGGATCCGGTCCTCGTTGCGAATACGGTCGCTATCCGAGACCGTGTGTGGCGGATCGCAACTCCCTACGCCCAGTACCTGGGACGTGCCACGACGTGACCGAAGTTTTGCGCGCACGTGTTGCGCTGGGCGCGCGTCTGCGAGAGCTCCGTAAGGATGCTCGCCTCGACGCTGTCCAGCTCAGCTCCGAAGCCGGATGGCACAAGTCCAAGACCAGTCGTATCGAACTCGGTAGGCAGACGCCCAGCGAGTCGGATCTCGAAACCTGGTGCGAGATCTGCGACGCCCGCCTCGCGCTGCCCGATCTGCTTGCCACCTTGCGCAATGTCCAGGCGCAGTGGTCCGAGTGGAAGCGGATCGCCGCAGCGGGGCACAGTCGCCGACAACGCCGACAGGTCGAAATCGAGAGCCGCGCCGCACTCCAACGGACCTATGCGCCAGTCGTTCTGCCCGGCCTATTGCAGACCGAGAGCTACGCACGTGCCGTTCTGGCCCAGTGCATTCGGTTCCTGGGCACTCCCGACGACCTCGACGAGGCCGTCTCTGCTCGGATGGAACGCAAGCAAGTACTCCTGAAGCCGCGACACCGATTCAACCTGCTGGCCGATGAGTCGGCCCTGTACACGACGGTCGCAAATTCCGCTGTGATGGTGGATCAGCTCCAATACCTGCTCGATTCAGCGTTCGACATGCCGCGCGTGCTCTTCGGAATCGTCCCCAAGGAGGCCGAATTCACCTACATCACAACATCGTTCGACCTCTTCGATAATCGCCTCGCGCTGATCGAAACCGTGAGCGCCGAACTGACAGTCGTCACGGCTACCGAGCTGGCTTTGTACGAGCGCGTGTGGAAAGCACTGCAAGCGCAAGCGGTCTACGGCCGTTCGGCTCGCGAACTGATCAACGCAGCCATACGAAGCCGTCGCGCCGTCTAGATGCGCCCCTCGAGGTGAGGCTCGGCCACTACCAGGTCGGCAGATGGTGGGCCCGGCACGCCCACACCGCCCTGCGCATACTCGCCGCGCGGCGCGGCATACGGCCACGAAACCCATCGCCGCACAATGGGACTCACCGAACACCAAGCTAGGCCCGCACCGCCGACGCCGCGACCATCCACGCACCCGAGTGCGGCTGAGCCACCGATCGGGTCAGCTCACTGTTTCATTGCTGCAGCTCGGGAATGGGTTGTTCTTCGAGGACGACGATTTCGCACCGCTCGGCCCAGTGCAGGTGGTGGTGATCGTCGACCATTTCCAGCGCCTCGTCCATGCAGGTGGCCTGGAGGATGGACATCCCGATCACTCCACTGTCGGTCTCGGTGATACCGGCCGGCGTGATGCGGCGCGCATTGCCGAGGGGTTTGCCCGCGTCGATGAGGCCGGCGGCGATCCGGTTGCTCCAATCCGCCCACAGCCGCATGCCTTTCGCGGCTTCCGCAGGTGTGGCCTGGGCGAATCGTTCGGCGACCGAGAGGGGTGCGAGGTAGAGGACTATGTAGCGCTTCATGTTTGCGACAATAGGTGACCAAATAGTCACATGTCAACGATCATGTGACCAATTGGTCTCGTATAGAGTGGGGGCGTGGACGAGGACGTGGTGTTCAAGGCGCTGGCCGATCGCACCCGACGGCATCTCCTGGACGCGTTGTTCGCCAAAGACGGCCAGACGCTGACCGAGCTGGAGTCCGGGCTGGAGATGACCCGCTTCGGCATCAGCAAGCACCTGCGTCTGCTCGAGGAAGCGGGCTTGGTGACGGTGGTCCGCAGCGGGCGAAAGAAGTTGCACTACCTCAATCCCGTGCCGATCCGGCTGATTCACGATCGATGGATCGACAAATTCACCGAGCAACAACTCTCCGCACTGGCCGATCTGAAAAAGGACCTGGAATCGTGAGCTTCGAGGATGTTCTCTCGCGTGCGCGCCCGGAGACGACACAGATACATCGCGTGATCATCGCCGCACCGGCCATGCGGATCTGGCAAGCCGTGACCGATCCCGACTGGACCGTGCGCTACGGATTCGGCGGCCGCAGCGTGATCGAACCCCGGGTCGGTGGCGCCTTCACGGTGTTCGCCCCCTCCGGACCTCGTCCGATCGACAGCGAACCGGAGGTCATCATCCGCGGCACGGTCACCGACTACGATCCGCCCGTGTCGTGGGGTGCCCGCATACGTTTCCTGGGCGATGAGAACCTTGCCGCACAGCCGGAAACCCATCTGCGATACGAGATTCGTGATCGCGGCGACGGCACCTGCGCCCTGACCGTCATCCACGAGGTGGCCGGCGCCCCGCTCATCTCGATCATCGCCTCCGGCGATCTGGAATCGGAAGGCTTCGGCGGCGGCTACCCGTTCATGCTCAGCGACCTGAAATCCCTGCTGGAGACCGGGCGGTCGCTGCCCGTCAGTCGCCCCACCCGGAAGAGCTGATCACCTGAACTGCAATGGATTTGATTCCACCGGGGTCAGGCCCGCTCGAAACGCATGGCGGGGTCGGTGATTCGGCCGTAGCGAAGTTTGGGGAGGTCGCGGAGGTAGTTCATGTAGAGGCGCCAGGGGGCGCGGTCGCCCGTTTTGGGGAGGATGTCGAGGGCCCGGAGCACGTAGCCGGGCTCGAAGTTCAGGAAGGGCGCGGTGCCGATGGACGGGTCGCGCACAGGGGTCGCCGTGGCGTAGCCGTGGGCGTCCATGTGGCGAAGCAGGCGAACCACGTACTCGCACACCAGATCCGCCTTCAGCGTCCAGGAGGCGTTGGTGTAGCCCATGATGAAGGCGAAGTTGGGAACATCGGAGAGCATCGTGGCCTTGTAGGCCATGGTGTCCGGGAGGTGGACCTTGCGGCCGTCCACCACCAGTTCGATGCCTCCGAAGGGGATGAGGTTCAAACCCGTTGCGGTGATGATGATATCGGCCTCGAGGTCGCGGCCGGATTCGAGGCGCAGGCCGGTCTCGGTGAAGGTCTCGATGCGATCGGTGACCAGATCCAGCCGCCCCTCGCGGATGGCGCGGAACAGATCGCCGTTGGGCGACAGGCACAGTCGCTGATCCCACGGCTCGTAGGTGGGGTTGAAGTGGGTGTCGATGTCGTAGCCGTCGGGCAGCCAGCGTTGCTGCCAGCCGCGGATCCAGGTCCGCATGCGCTTCGGATAGCGTTGCGACAGTTGGTACATCAGCGTGCTGAGGGCGACATTCTTGGCGCGAGCCAGGCCGTAGGCGAGGCGCGCGGGCAGGTATGCGCGGGCGCGGTCGGCGAAGCCGTCGCGGGAAGGCAGGGAGATGATGTACGAGGGCGACCGCTGCAGCATCGTCACGTGCGCGCCCTCCTCGACCAGGGCGGGGCCGAGGGTGACGGCGGTGGCGCCGGAGCCGATGATGATCACCCGCTTGCCCTCGACATCGACATGGCCGGGCCAGTGCTGCGGGTGGATGATCGGGCCCGGGAAGCGTTCGGTGCCGGTGAAGTCCGGGGTGTAGCCCTCGTCGTAGCGGTAGTAGCCCGAGCAGCTGAACAGGAAATTCGCGGTCATGGTGACCGACAGGCCGTCATGGTCGGCGGTGACGGTCCAGCGGTTGTCCGCCGAGGACCATTCCGCCCGAACCACCCTGTGCCGGTAGCGGATGTGCGCGTCGATTCCGTTCTCGGCCGCGGTGTCACGCACATACTCCAGGATCGAGCCGCCGTCGGCGATGGCCTTCTCCCCCAGCCACGGCCGGAACCGGTAGCCGAGGGTGAACATGTCCGAGTCGGAGCGAATCCCCGGGTAGCGGAACAGATCCCAGGTGCCGCCGCTGGCCTCGCGCATCTCCAGGATGGCGTAGGTCCGCCACGGGAAGGCGCGCTGCAGATGGTAGGCGGCATCGATACCGGACAGTCCGGCCCCGACAATCAGCACGTCGACGTGCTCGGGCGTAGTGGCCATAGCCCCAGCCTATCGACCGCGGTGAGCGAACCCACTACGAACGCGACAAGAATTCGCCCACCAAACCCGCCACCCGATCCGGATCGCCCTTGTCGATGCCGAAATGGTCGAGTCCCGGCACGGTGACACGTTCGCAGTGCGGGATCACCGAGGCCAGCAGTTCCTGATCGGAGGCCGTCCACGCGCGCCGATCCCGGTCGCCCTCGAGCAGCAGCACCTCGGCGGTGATCTCGGCGTAGTGGCGGTAGGTACCGTCGAACCGCACGTACTGCCGGTGCTCGGTGAGGTTCTGCGCCAGCTGCCCGATGACCATGTCCATCTCGGGCGCGTCCATGAACATCGGCATCATGCGGCGGAACATCCAGCGCGGGACCTTGCGCGCGCTGTCCGGACCGATCGCACGGATGAATTCGACGAAGGCGTCGAGGGGTTTGCCCTGGGCCAGGTACTTCTCGTAGGGACCCATCCAGTCGGCCGGCATCGAACCCCGCACCGACAGGCCCGGCTCGTACACCGCGACCTTCCGGATGCCCGGATCGTTCCGCGCCGCCTCGAGGGCGACGAACCCGCCGTACGAATGCCCCACCAGGAACGCCGCACCCGTCTTGCCCTGGAGCGCACGCACATCCGCGCAGTCGTCCTCGACACCGTGGCCGGGCCGCTGCGGACCACTGTCCCCGCGCCCGCGCCGCTCGATCGTGTGCACCGTGAACGCGGTGGCCAGCGCGTCGGCGAACCCGCTGTACCCGTGCGCCAGCGACAGCAACCCCGGTACGACGATCACCCCCGGCCCCGTTCCCTCGGTCACGTAGGCGATCCGTGTACCGTCCGCGGACACCACGGCATCCGTGGTCCGCTCGCCTTCCCACTCGGCCATGGGCAACCTTCCGCTTTCGGCCGCACGCGCCTTTTTCGGCCGTATGCACTCCGAAAGACCACGGCGACAGCCGTATCGGACCCCGTCCACGCTACATGAGGTGACGTCTTTCACCAAGCTGAGGCATACCTCACAACATTCCGGATGGCCTGTACCACAACTCATCTCACATCAGCAGGAGCGAGCACTGCCGCCCGCCATACGACGCTCCGCCCATCGATCTTCCGATGCCCCGGACTGGCCGGTTCGGCCAGCGCGGTATGCGGCATTTCAGGACATGGGTGCGGGACGGATGCGACGATCAGAGAAGTCGGCAGCTAGCTTATTTTCACTCACCGACTGGTCCACCTTGCATGCGAGCTTCCAGCAATGGTCACGCCGCAACGGCCGGTTGAAGCTTCCGACTTTCGGGGATCGGTCCCGGCGGTTTAGCGTTGATCAACGCACACGACAGTGAGTCCGGGCAATCATGCGAGGGGCCAGGGGTGCTGACATGAGCGAGCCGGCATACAGATCGCGGGTCGGTACCCGTTTCGGGTGCTACCAGCTGCGGAAGCTGCTCGGCCGGGGCGGTATGGGTGAGGTGTACGAGGCCTACGACACCGTCAAGGACCGCATCGTTGCCCTTAAACTCCTGCCCGAGCATCTGGCTACCGATACCCATTACCGCGAGCGGTTCCGGCGTGAGTCCCGCACCGCCGCACGTCTACACGAGCCCCACATCATCCCGATCCACGACTACGGCGAGATCGACGGCCTGCTCTTCATCGACATGCGGCTCGTCGAAGGCGAAAACCTCGGCAGACTCCTGACCCGGCAGGGCCCGATGGCACCGGCCCGCGCGGTCGCGATCATCGCCCAGGTCGCCGCGGCATTGGACGCCGCCCACGCCGACGGGCTGATCCACCGCGACATCAAACCCGCCAACATCCTCGTCACCGACGATGACTTCGCCTACCTCGTCGACTTCGGCATCGCCCACTCCACCACCGGCACTGCTTTGACCGGCACGGGGACCGCGGTCGGCACCTACTCCTATATGGCCCCGGAACGGTTCGCGGGGGATGAGGTCACCTACCGCGCCGACATCTACTCGCTGGCGTGTGTGCTGTACGAGTGCCTGACCGCCACCCGTCCCTACCGTGCCGACAGTGTCGAGGTGGTGATCACCGCCCACCTGTTCGACCCGATCCCCCGACCCAGTGCCGTACATCCGGGCACCCCGACGGCGTTCGACGCCGTCATCGCGCGCGGTATGGCCAAGGATCCCGCCGACCGCTACCCCAGCGCGGGAGACCTCGCCCGCGCCGCCCACGACGCCCTCACCGACACCGACCAGCACATCGCCTCCACCATCCTCGCCAGCGTCGCCACCCCGATCACCCCGACGAGCGCGCACCCACCAAAACAGCCGACCACCACAGCAGGCGGTCCACCTCCGGAAGCGCCGCCCTCGAGTCCGCTACCCAGCCGACCGCCGACGCCATCGCGGCGAGCGTCGAACCTCCTGCGGCGACGATGGATCCCAGTCCTGGCCGCGGTGCTCCTGGCAGCCGCCGCAGGCGGGGGGATCGCCTACTGGAAACTGTCCGAGAGTGTCGGCAACCCGACCACGGCCACAACCGTCACGGCCACCATTCCCGTCAGCAACGGGCCGGCCCTTGTGGCCGTGGACCCGGGCACGCGCACCGTCTACACCGCCAACCATGACGACAATTCGGTGTCGGTGATCGACGCGGCCGCTCATACGGTTACCGCGACCATCCCGGTCGGTAAGTGGCCGCTCGGTGTGGCGGTGGACCCGGGCACGCACACCGTCACCGCCACCATCCCGGTCGGTAAGGGGCCGAACGGTGTGGCGGTCGACCCGGGCACGCACACCATCTACGCCGCCAACTATCAGGACGCTACGGTGTCGGTGATCGACGCGGACGCCCACAGGGTTACCGCGACCATCCCGGTCGGTAAGGGGCCGAACGGTGTGGCGGTCGACCCGGGCACGCACACCGTCTACACCGCCAACTACGACGGCGATTCGGTGTCGGTGATCGACCCGGCCCACACGGTTACCGCGACCATCCCGGTCGATAGGGGACCGAACAGTGTGGCGGTCGACCCGGGCACGCACACCGTCTACACCGCCAACTACCTGCAACATTCGGTGTCGGTGATCGAGCCGCGGCGCTGACTCGGGTGCAGGTGCGCACAGACCAGCGACCTGACGACAGAAACGATGACAACCTCGGCGCGGCGAGTCACTCCCGGTTGCGCAGGCCGCTGGCGCGCAGCACCCGGCGGGCGATGCCGGAGCGGATGGATTCCTCGGTGCCGAGGATGCGGACGTGACGCCGGGCACGCGTGATGGCCGTGTACAGCAGTTCCCGGGTGAGCAGCGTGGACTCCGGTCCGGGCAGCACGACCGAGACAGTGTCGTACTGGCTGCCCTGGCTGCGGTGGATGGTCATGGCGTAGACGGTGGTCACGCCGGGGAACTGGGTGGGGTGCACCAGGTAGGGCTCGGTGCCGCGCTGCAGGGCGGCACGCAGGGTGCCGTCGGCCGCGCGGACGATGACACCGGTGTCGCCGTTGTAGATGCGGGCCTCGTGGTCATTGGCGGTGACCAGCAGCGGCTGGCCCGGATACCAGTGCCCGGCACCGGGATCAGCGCTGATCCCCGCGGCGGTGACCCAGCCGGCGGCCAGGCGATCCCAGCGTTCGACACCGTAGGGGCCCTGGCGATGGGCGCACAGCAGACGATGGGATTCCAGCGCGGTGAGCGCGGCGGTCGCGTTCCCGTAGACGGCGGCGTCGGTGGCCTCGCGGGCGGCGCGCAGGACGTCGGCGCGAACCTCGGTGATGTCGTCGGGCGCGTAGAGCGACAGTTCGTCGCCGCCGTCGGCGAGCAGGGACAGGGCGGAGTCCGCGTCACCGGCCCGGATCGCGACGGCCAGCTCCGCGATGCGCCCGCCGAAGCGCCGGCCGCGGGTGAGCCGGACGATGCCGCCGCGCAGGCGTTCCCGCTCGTGCCCGGACAGGGCGTCCGGATGGGCGGTGGAGGCGGCCGGGTCGCCGCCGAGAATGCGTTCCAGCGCCGGATTCGCCTGTCCCGGAACGGGTCCCGCGACCAGGTCGGCGAGCACCGCGCCCGCATCGACCGAGGCCAGCTGGTCCGGGTCGCCGACCAGCACGAGGCGGGCGTCGGGCCGCACGGCGGGCAGCAGGCGGCTCATCATGGTCAGCGACACCATGGAGGTCTCGTCGACCACGATGACGTCGTAGGGCAGCCGGTTGAACTCGGTGTGCTTGAACCGGCCCGCGCCGCCACGCTGCCAGCCCAGCAGGCGGTGCAGGGTGGCCGCGGTCAGCTCGGGCAGGCCGATCTCGCCCGCCTGCTCACGCACCGATTCCTGCATGCGGGCGGCGGCCTTGCCGGTCGGGGCGGCCAGGGCGATGCGCAGGGCGGGCGCGCCGGCCACGGCCTGCTGGTGTGCGACCAGCAGGGCCAGTACGCGGGCGATGGTGTGGGTCTTGCCGGTGCCGGGGCCGCCCGCGATCACGGTGGTCCACTGGGTGGTGGCCAGGGCGGCCGCCAGCCGCTGCCGGTCCGGCGGTTCGCCTGGTCCGGCGTGGTCGGGGAAGAGCCGATCCAGTTCGCGCCGCACGAGTTCGGCGTCCACCATGGGATGGGTGGCGGCGCGTTCGGTGAGGACGCGGCGGATGGTCTCTTCCTGCCGGTAGTACCGGTCGAGGTAGAGCAGCGGGCCCGAGGCGTTCGCGCCGGGCGGGTCGATGAGCCGCAGCGGGCGCAGCGGCCCGGACGGGCTGCCGGTCACCAGCGGACTCACCCGCAGCGCGGCGATGACCGATTCCACGTCCGGCCACGGCAGGGTGGCAGGGTCGATCGCCGATTCCTCGGCGCCCTCGGCGTCGACACCGATCTCGTGCATACGCCGGACCTCCAGGCACACCGACCCGGATCGCACCGCGCGCACGGCCAGCGCGGTGGCGAAGACGACGGCCGCGGACCGCTCGCCGCCCAGCCGCGCGAGCCGCAGCGCCACATGCACATCGGCCGCCGACAGCACCCCGGCGGCATTGAACACCTGCAGCGGGCCGGTGCCGCGCTGCGCCAGCTGGATCGCGGTCATCGCGCCACCTCCGGGTCCCCTGCCAGCAGGGCCGACAGCTCGACGATCAGGTCCGCGGGCGGGAGCCAGTCGAAAACGCCGCAGCCGTCCGGGGTGTCGGGTCCGACCATGCCGCGCACGAACAGGTAGCGGATGCCGCCGAGGTGCGCGGCCGGATCGTAGCCGGGCAGCCGCCAACGCAGATACCGGTGCAGGGCAACGGAATACAGGATGGCCTGCAGCGGGTAGTGCGAGCGCATCATCTCCGCGGCCATGCGCTCGTGGGTGTAGTGGGCGACGGTGAGGTCGCCGGCGCCGAGGCGGTTGGTCTTGTAGTCGACGACCACGAATCGCGGTCCGGTGGTGCGCAGCACGGCGTCGATGCTGCCGGTGAGGTAGCCGCGCAGCGGGGTGTCGTCGAGGTGGGCCAGCTGGTCGGCGTAGGGGGCGAAGACATCGTCGGCGGGTAGGTGGCGGCGCAGCAGGTCGGCGATGCGCGGGACGGTCACCCGCGCCGCGACCGGTTGGTCGCCACCGGCCAGCGGGAGCTCGAAGTCGAGCTCGCTCAGGCGATCCCGGGTCGAGAAGTCGGCGAGCGCGCCGAAACCGATGGGCGTGTGCATGACCGCCAGCAGCGCGCCCGACAGGACGTCCGGGTCGGCGTCGAACATCTGCTCGCTCACCGCGTGCAGCACACGGGCGCGGATCTCGGCGGCCAGGTCGGGCGCGTCGGTGTCGACGTATTCGAGGACCTCGTGCACGAGCGTGCCGAACTCCGCGCCGTAGGGCAGCGAATTCATCAGCGACGGCCGGGATCCCGCGAAGGCGGTGAGGTCCTCGGCGAGCACGGACGGGGTGGCCGGTTCGTCGGCGACTCCGCTGCCCTCGGGCAGGTCGGCGGCGGGCAGGGCGTCGTGCGCGCCCGCGGTCAGAGCCGAATAGGAGGTGCGCCGCCACGCCTGGTCGAGGGCACGGCCGAAGTGGGCGGCCGCCAAAGGCTCGGTGGCGGTGGCGGTGGCGTCGAGGGGCAGGCGGGCGCGGGTGATCTCGCGCACCGGCTCGACGGCGATCAGGCCCGGCGCGGCGGTGGCGGCCCACTCCCGGATGCGTTCCAGCAGTACCGAATCCGCGGGCACCGGCGTCTTGTCGGCGACGGCCGGACTGCCGGGCTCGCGGCCCAGCAGCATGCGGTGCAGAGGCGCGGTCTGGGTGTCGTAGGCGGGGGCCCACCAGGCCACGATCTGCGCGCCGGCCCGGGTGAGGGCCACGTACAGCAGGCGCAGTTCCTCGGCCTGTTCCTCGGCCTCGGCGCGCAGGCGGCGGGAGCTGTAGCCGGGCGCGTCGGGGCCGCCGACATCGAGGACGCGGCGGCCCTGCTCGTCGTGGAACAGCAGGGTGGGCGGATTGCGCAGTTTGGCCGCGTCCCACGCGAAAGGCAGGTACACGACCGGGAATTCGAGGCCCTTGCTGGCGTGCACGGTCGCGACCTGCACGGCCGCGGCGTCGCGGTCCAGGCGGCGGCTGCGGTCGGCGACGCTGCCGGAGGCCGGATCGCGCACCCGGTCGGCCAGCCAGCGGGTGAGCGCCGACAGGCCCAGGCCCTCGCGCAAGGCCGCGTCGTCGAGCAGCTGCGCGATCTGGCGCAGGTCGGTGAGCTGGCGCTCGCCACCCTCGAGAGCGAGCAGGCGAGGGGCCAATGCGGTTTCGGCGCTGAGCTTTTCGGCTACGGCAGCGAAGCCCGCGCGGGCGAACAGCCGGGCGGAGTCGCGTAGTTCGGCGCTGAGGCGGCCGACCAGATCCGCTCCCCCGGCGTCGATTTCCTCGGCGCTCAGCCCGAGCAAGGCGGTGCCGGCGGCCAGACGGACTCGGTCGGCGCGGTGCGGCTGTTCCAGAGCGTGCAGCACCCACAGCCATTCGGTGGCCGCGGGCGTGCCGAACACGCTCGCGCCGCCCGCCAGCACCGAGGCGACACCGGCCGCCTCGAGTTCGGTGCGCACCATTTCCAGCTGGTTCCGGTTGCGGACCAGGACCGCGATATCGCCCGGTCCGATCGGCCTTTCGCCGGGTGTGCCCGCGTCGATGAGCACCCCGGATTCGAGCAGGCCGACGATATCGGCGGCCACGTCGACGGCGACCCGTTCCCGCTGGCGGCCGACCGTCGGATACCCGGACTTGTTGAGCGGACCCGCACCACTGCGCGGCAGGCACCGCAGTCGCAGGGGCGTGACCCGCTCCGGCGCACCGGAGAGCCGTGAGAACGGCCTGGTCGCCGCCACCCGGTGCACGGTGATCTCCTTGTGCCCCAGGGCGGCACCGCCGTGGAGATGCTCGAGCGCGGTCAGCAGGCCCGCGTCGCTGCGCCGGTTGGTGGTGAGCTCGCGCTTGCTGTCGGCGTGCGCCACCGCGTCCAGGTAGCTGAGCACCTCCGCGCCGCGGAAGGCGTAGATGGCCTGCTTCGGGTCGCCGACGAGCACCAGGGTGGCGTGCCCGTGGAAAGCGCGGCGCAGGATGTCCCACTGCAGCGGGTCGGTGTCCTGGAATTCGTCGACCAGCGCCACCCGGTACCGGTCCCGGATGCGCTGACAGGCGCGCGGCCCGTGCTCGGGGTCGGCCAGCACCTCGTGCAGCAGCACCAGCAGATCGTCGAAGTCCCGCAGGCCCGAAAGCCGTTTCCGCCGAGCCGTTTCCACCCGCACGACCGTCGCGAACGCCACTCGCTCGGCCGCCGGATCCTCCTCCCCCTCGGCCTCGGGCAGCAGCATGGCGTGCGGATCCCCGACCGCCGCCGCGGCCAGCCGCTGCGCGTCCGCCGGACCGAACGGCGCTCCGCCACGTGCATACCGGCTCAGATACAGGTCATCGGCGACCGTGGACACCACATCCTCGATCCCCTCCACGAGCCGCGCCCCCGGATCCTGTTCGCCCGCCAGCCCCAGCTCGTCGAGCATCCGCTGACAGAAACTGTGCGTGGTGGCAATGGTTCCCGCGTCGAAGTCCGACAGCGCCGCCAGCAGCCGCTCCCGCCGTGTCGCGATCTCTCCCGGATTCCCTTGCGCCAGATGCCGGATCAGCTCATCCCCCGACGCCGGCGCCCGCTCCGGATCCCCCAGCGCCGCCGCCACTCCCACGAACCGATCCCGCGTCCGCTCCCGCAACTCCTGCGTCGCCGCCCGGCTGAACGTCACCAGCAGCAACTCGGAGATATCCACCCCCAGCTCGGCCACGAACCGCACCGCCAGCCCCACAATGGCATACGTCTTCCCGGTCCCCGCACTCGCCTCGAGCACGGTGGTCCCGACCGGCAACGGCCCCGTCAGCTCGAACCGATTCCCGGAATCCCCGACCGAATGGGAAATTGCGGGCACTGCGACCGAATCATCCTGCAGCCCAGCATCATCACCGACTTCGGCGGCCGCATCCCACAGCCCGTCGTCGGCGGTCCCGGAATGATCGCGGTCCGATTCGCCGCCCGGCATCGCCGGATCCGGCTCGGCGGCAGGCAGATCGAACAGGTCCGGGGCGTCGCGGCCCGAGGATGCGATGTCCCGGCGGCGGTTCTCACCTGCGGGACCGTCGGAACGGCGGCGCGTGCGGGTCACCGGGCGCGGGGCCAGGTCCGGATCGGTGAGGGAGAAGAGGTCGTCGGTCATGCGGGGCTCCCGGGAGCGGTGACGGGCAGGGGGTTCCTCCTCGGGGTGGTCATGGCTGACCTTGATTCTCGTTGGTGAGCAACGGGTTCCAGAGACGGCGCGCCAGTTCGCCGAAGCGGGTGGGTTCGGTGTCGACGCCGGGGAGTCCGGATGCGGCGGCCTCGGTGAGCTGGTCGAAGCGCGGAGAACGGCCCAGGATGTGGCGGAAGTAGCGGTCGGTGTGTTCGCCGAAACGGTCGTCGAAGTCCTGTCCGGCGGCGTCCAGGGCGTCCTCGGCGGAGGCACCGGCGAGGCGGCGTTCGGCGTAGGTGGCCGAGGCCGAGGGGGCGATGGGCAGTGGTTCGGACAGGCCCTCGTCGCGCAGCAGCACCAGGTCGCGCAGGATGCCGCGGGCCAGGGGCGCGGTGGGCGAGGTCAAGGTGGACTGCCAGGCGGGGCGATGGTGTTTGCCGCGGCCGATGGTGATGGCCCGCCACGACTGGTGGGTCCCGGTCGCGGCCAGCGCGAGCAGGCGAATCCAGGCCGCCATCCGGTGTTTCGGAGCCAGTCGCGAGAACGTGGTGCGCAGCAGTGCGTCGTCGTGGACGTCGGGGACGGTGCCGGTGAGACGGCGGCCGTCGCCCAGGTCCACGGCGATGTCGACGGTGCGCGCGGGGATCTCGTGTAGCGGCCGGGCCACCCGCACCAGCTGGTCGACGGTGCCCTCCACCTCGTCGAGCACGGCCGCGCCCATGGTGAACGGCGGCAGGGTGCCGCGCCGCCATTCGGCCGCGCGCAGCACGTTCGGGTCCACACCGGTCAGGCGCGCGGACAGCATGCGCTCGCCCATGTTCCATTTGGTCAGGCCGTCGAGCTCGATGGGGAGGCGGTCGGCGATCTCCTCGTCGTCCTCCGGGACCCGGATCCCCAGGCGCTGCCACAGGAATGCCCGCACCGGATGCTCCGCGAAGGCCACCAGATCGGCCAGCTCCACATCGCCGCGTTCACGCGCGGGCAGCGGCGTACCCAGGAACAACGGCCGCGGCTGCGGCGAGCGCCCCGCGGCCAGGGCGCCCGCCAGCGCCACGGTGTCGAAGCTGAACGGCTGCCCGGGCCGGAAGTTGCGGCGATCGAAGGGCTGCAACGGATGTCGCGTCACCACCCGCTCCAGGGCAGCCGCGCCGACATGCGCGCGCACCGTGTCGAGCAGCTCGGCCAGCGGAATCGCGGGCGGGCGGTGCGCACCCGACACCGGATCGGATCCGGTGTGCAGCAGGACGAGTCGTTCCCCGGCGGCCATGATGGCGTCCAGCAGCAGCTGCCGGTCCTCGCTGCGCGGATCCCGATCCCCGGGGCAGCGGTGCCGGACCAGCGCGTCGTCGCCGTCCACGCCGCCCGCGCGGGGGAACACCTCGTCGTCGAGGCCGAGCAGCACCACCACCCGGTGCGGCACCGATCGCATCGGCACCATGGTGCACACCGTCAGCTCGCCGGTGCGGAAGTTGGCACGCGAGGGTCGCCCGGCCAGCCGGGCGGTCAGCAGCGCCCCGATATCGCTGAGCCGCAAGGGAATCCCGCCCGCGGGCTCCAGCGCGGTCGCCAGTTCCCGGCGCGCCTGCACCCCCATCCAGCCCTGGCTCGTGGGCATCTCGGTGAGCAGGTCCAGCGCCCGCCCCAGCACCGACGCCCACTCGGCCGCGGGCCGCGCGGTGCCCGCCGGTTCCTCCAGCGTGGATCCGCGCAGATCACGCAGGCACACCGCCAGCCGGTCCACGAATTCGGCGAACCGGCCGGCCAGATCGATGTCATTGCTGTCCACGTCGTCCAGCGGCAGCACCAGATCCAGCCAGTCCTCACTGGATTCCCCGGCCGCCACCCCGAGCAGAATTCGATCCACTGCCGCATTGAGCGTGTTCTGTGCGAAGTCCCCGAGGCCGAACGCCTGCCGCTGCCGCTGCCCGATTCCCCAGCGCGCCCCGGTCTCGGCGGCCCATTCCCGCAGCCGCTCGATATCGTCGTCGTCGAAGCCGCAGCGTACCCGAACCGGTTCGGCCGCACACAGATCCAGCACCTCGGTCACGGTGACGCGCCCGTCGGCCAGCTCCAGCAGCGTGCCGACCACATCCAGCACCGGGTTGACCGCCCGCTGCGCGCGATCGGCGAGCCGCACCCGCAGTCCGTGCGCCGGATGCCCGGGCTCGGCCCCGTCGAGGGACCACTGCCCGAAGGCCGCGCGCACCAGTGGCGCGTAACGCTCCACATCCGGGCACATGACGATGACGTCGCGCGGCTCCAGCGTCGGGTCGGCGGCGAACAGTCCGAGCAGCGCGTCGCGCAGCACCTCCACCTGGCGCGACGGCCCGTGGCAGGAGTGCACCGCGATGGTGCCATCGGCCAGGCTCGGCTCCGGCATGAGCGACCACCGGTCCTGCCGTATCGCGGCCTGCAATTCCGAGAGCAGCGTGCGCGGCGCGGCCGTCTCCGGGCGCGGGTGATAGGTATCGATGTGGTCGTACCCCGACAGCCGCTGCTGCAGCTCCCGCACATCCCGGCCCAGCGCCGCCAGCAGTGGATGCCGCACGCGCACACCGGTATTCGGGATCACCTCGGCATCGGCCAGCTTGATCCACAGCGCGGGGCTGGGGTGCACCAGCCACAGGTGCACCTGCCGCCCCGACGACAGCGCCGACAGCACCTCCAGCTGATCGGTGGTCAGCCGGGTCACGCCGAACAGCGAAATCCGTTCCGGCAGTGACACGATGGACGGTTCCACCCGCAGCCGGGCGCACGCCGCGCCCAGGCGCTCGGCGGGACTCGCCACCCCGACCACGCTGCGCAGCCGCCGCCACAGCAGCGGCTGCCACATCAGATCCGCGGGCAGCGCCCGGCCCGCGCCGTCGGTATCGCGGCCGTCGGCCCAGTCGGTGATCATGGCCGGGCGCTGGGTGGCATAGCTGTCGAACAGTGATGCGATCCGCGCAGCCGTCGCGTACCGGCGGCCGACCCGATGGCCGCCCGCGTCCCCGTGCCCGAGATGGCGCGCCAGCACCGCGGCCCACGGCTCGGCCAGCACCTCGTCCAGCACCGGCAGCACCGTCCACACCAGCCGCTCCGGCGACCACGGATCCTCCTCCGGATCCACCCCTGTCGCCTCGGCCAGCACTGCCGCCACCAGGGCCGCCGGATCGGCGAAATCGATATTGGCCGAAATACCGTCGCCCGCCGCGCCACTGCCGAGCACCGTGGCCAGCCGCTGATTCAGCCAGCGCTCGATCCCCTTGGCGGGGACCGCCACCACCTCCGGGGTGAACGGATCGCCGAGCGGATCGGCGAGCAGCTCGGCCAGCGCGTCGGCGAGCGTATCCGCTCGTTCGGCCCGGTGAATGTGCACGAGCTGTGTTTATACAGTCGGCGAACGACATGCAAACACCGAGCGTCCCGGCTCGCCGGGTGACACCTGCCACACGCCCAGGATTTGCTAGGGCGCGTCACCCCGAAATTCGAGTGTGGTATGCGACAGTGCCTTTCGGGGAGGTTCGAAGTTCTCAGGAAAGGCTGGTCCGCGTCGATGTCTGCGTCGGTGATTCCGCTCATGCCCAGAACCGGGTTCACGGTTCGGCGGGTGGGAGACCGCTGGGAACTTGTCAACTCGCGGCATTACGGCCGCGGCGTGGTTCTGCAGTCGTGGCCGCGGGAGCGGCACACCGAGGCATTCGAGCACTGCTACCGCCTCAATGGCCGCAGCATCGAAGAGCTACAGGCGGCTTTCCACTGACGTGCGCGAAAGTCCGTGCAACAGTGTCGATTCGATAACACACGCAACGATTCCGCTCAAGACGTGCGTATCGGGCATTGTCCCCTCTATTGTGTTCCCTCGTGCGTTCCCACAAGGCCCGGCGCGTGGCCTCCTCCGCTTGCGTTCTCGCTGCCGCGGCCCTCATTCCGGCCGCCCCCGCCTTCGTGCCCATGGCCGGTGCCGCACCGGTACACACCCAGGGCCCGATCGCGGGATTCGACGCCGATATGAGCAGCCGCATCGCCGCTGTCGACAATTACCTGGGCACCCGCCCCGGCGTCACCGGCTACGTGATGCGCGACCGCGTCACCGGCGGCATTTATCGAAACGGCAACGCGGACACCAACTTCTGGACCGCCTCCACCATCAAGCTGGCAATCGCCGAGGATCTGCTGAACCGCGCCCGGGTCGGCGCCATCCAGCTCGGCCCCGACGACCGCGCGCTGATGGAGTCCATGCTGGCAACCTCCAACGACAATGCCGCCGATATCCTGTGGAACAAGTACGCCGGCCTCGACCGCATGTCGTTCAACAACGCCTTCCGGGCCAACGGCATGACCGGTCTGGTCCCCATGCCGCCCACCACCTCAATCGAGCAGGTCAAGCTGTTCCCCGATTGGGGTTTCCAGCAGTGCTCCCCCGCCGACCTGGACCGGCTGATGGACAACGTCCTCACCCGCATGCACCCGGACGACCGCGCCTACCTGCTCGACCGCATGCGCCACGTGGACACCAACCAGCACTGGGGCGTGTGGGGCGCGGGTGCGGCCATGAACCCGGGCCTCAAGAACGGCTGGTCCGACGAGCAGGGCGGCTGGGTGGTGAATTCGGTCGGCTTCGCGGGCCCGGGTGAGCGCTACACCCTTGCCATCATGACCGAGCAGGGCGATCAGGGCGGTTACACCGACGGCTCCGAAACCACCACGCACGTGGCGCAATTGCTGTTCCAGGGGCGCTGACACCGGCGCTGCGCGGGCGGTTCCGGCACGGCCGGGGCCGCCCGCGGCGCGCTTTCCGGCAATCCTCGCTGGACGATCGCCCATATTGTATTTTCGAGGTTGTTGTCTAAGCGGTCTGTTTTCAGTCGGTCCTGATTGGTCTGCGCTACTCACACTGCATTACCGTTACGGGTGAGTTGTCGTACTTTCACCGTCTGGCGAGGAGCAGGAACTAGATGAACGCCGAGAAATCCGTCGCACAGCGTCATCGCGTGGTGGTGATCGGGTCCGGGTTCGGTGGACTGTTCGCCTGCAAGCAGCTACGCAAGGCCGATGTCGACATCACCCTCATCTCGAAGACCTCCACGCACCTGTTCCAGCCGCTGCTGTACCAGGTCGCCACCGGCATCCTCTCCACCGGCGAGATCGCGCCCGCCACCCGCATCGTGCTGCGCAAGCAGCAGAACGCGCGCGTCGTCATGGGCGAGGTCACCGACATCGACGTCGCCAACGGCACCGTCACCTCGCGCCTGCTCAACCAGGACTACGCCACCCCCTTCGACAGCCTCATCGTGGCCACCGGCGCGCAGCAGTCCTACTTCGGCAACGACCACTTCGCCACCTACGCGCCCGGCATGAAGACCATCGACGACGCCCTCGAACTGCGCGCGCGCATCCTGGGCTCCTTCGAAGAGGCCGAGCTCGCCACCGATCCCGAAGTCCGCGACCGCTTCATGACCTTCGTGGTGGTCGGCGCCGGGCCCACCGGCGTCGAATTGGCCGGGCAGATCGCCGAACTCGCCGACCGCACCCTGGACGGCTCCTTCCGCAATATCGACACCCGCGATGCGCGCGTCATCCTCGTCGAGGGCGCGGGCGCGGTACTCGCCCCCATGGGCCCCAAGCTCGGCGGCAAGGCTCAGCAGCGGCTGGAGAAGATGGGCGTGGAGATCCAGCTCAACGCCATGGTCACCAATGTCGACGCGCGCGGCGTCACCATCAAGGACCAGGACGGCTCCGAGCGGCGCATCGAATCCGCCTGCAAGGTGTGGTCGGCCGGCGTGCAGGCCAGCGGCCTGGGCAAGATCCTCGCCGACCGGTCCAAGGGCACCGAGGTGGACCGGGCCGGGCGCGTCATCGTCGAACCGGACCTCACCATCAAGGGCTACCCGAACGTCTTCGTGGTCGGCGACCTGATGTCGGTACCGGGCGTGCCCGGGCAGGCCCAGGGCGCGATCCAGGGCGGCACCTACGCCGCGAAGGCCATCAAGGCCGAGGTCGCGGGCAAGCAGACGGTCGCCGAGCGCAAACCCTTCAAGTACTTCGACAAGGGCTCCATGGCGACGGTGTCGCGGTTCAGTGCGGTATGCCAGGTGGGCAAGCTGGAGTTCAGCGGCTTCTTCGCGTGGCTGGCCTGGCTGGGCCTGCACCTGTGGTATCTGGTCGGCTTCCGCAGCCGTTTCGTCACCGTGCTCGAGTGGTTCGTCTCCTTCCTGGGCCGCCACCGCGGTCAGATGGCCGCCACCGAGCAGTGGGTGTTCGCGCGGCTGGCGCTCGAGGCCCTCGACGATCCGGTCGAGGCGCGTCAGCTCGCCAAACAGATCGGCGGCGAAAGCACTTCGGGCAATGGCAAATCCGTGGCGAATGCGGAAACGGGGAAATCCTCGCAGCAGCGCGCGGGCTGACAGTATTTCTCCCATGGGGCCCGATAGGGGCCTGACCGGGCTGTGTGTCCCGACCAATCCGGCGCACCGCCGGATCCGAATGTTCGACATTCGTTGATATTTCGGAAGAAAGGTCCACCCATGGGCAAACGCCAACAGGTCGATTCTGTTTCGCCACGGCGACGACGTCCGGGTTCACTGGCGGTCGCGAGTGCGCTGCCGCTGGTCGCCGCCCTCGCCGCGGCCGGAACCAGTGCGGCGGAACCGGTTTCGTCCGATGAGTCCCAACCGGCCGTGGTCGACAACCAGCCCGCCACCACCCGGCCGGGCCGCACCACCGCGCAGCCGGGCATGGTCGTGGACACCCCGTTCGGCCAGTTCGTCGTGCCGGTGCCGCAGGCCATGGCCGACGGCGCGCACACCTACCTCGACGCCACCGTCGGCGCCATCGCGGGCCTGCCGGCCGGCTGGGTCTTCGGCCCGGCCGCGGGCGCGACCGTCGCCGCCTCCATCATCGCGGTGCCCGCCGCGACCATCGGCGCGGCCGTGGGCGCGGTGAACGGCTACCTGGCCCCGGGGGCGCCGGCCGATCAGTCGGCGAGCGGAATCGACGACTTCGCACCCGTCGGCGGAACAATCGCGGACGAGTCGGCAACCCAGGAGTAAGTGCGGATCTACTGAGGCCGGAATCCCTGAACTGGGATTCCGGCCTCTTTCATGGCATTTCGCGAACACATCGGCGATTTCCCAGTTACGGCAACGATTTCCGGTTGTCCACCTTGTCACCAATCCAGGCGACCGGCGGGGTCGAATGTCGAGCGTCGATGTACCCGCGGATGTTCTGCCTGAACAGAAAGGTTCTGCATGGCCGGAGGTAAGCACCGAGCACTCAACCCCCACCGGAACAAGGTAGGCAATGTGGTTGCGGCGGGAGCGGTTCCACTAGTCCTGGCGATCGCCGGACCGGGCAGTGCGAACGCGGCACCGGCCGCCGCCGCAGGCGTCGCGGTCGGCGTGGTCAACGCTCCACCGCGCGTCGTCGGCGACTGACCCTCGCCGCCGAAGCAACTCTCTCGAGCACCGCTGTGCTCGCGGTGGGAACCGGCGGTGAGGTCCGGTTCCCACCGGCGCCCGCCGCCCCGATACGGGCCACGCCTTGCGGCCCCCGGCGAAATCCCTCGCACCCGCGAGGGATTCCGCTGGCCTCAGCAGCTACATTCCCGGCCGCCGCTGCCGCCTTCTCGGTCAGTAGGGAATGGGTTTGTTCGCCTCGGCCCAGCCGCGCTCGACATGGCTGCCGGGCGGGGGCGGGAACAGTCCACCGATCATCCAGGTGTCCCGGGGTACCTCGTTGATATTGAACTCGAGATGCAGCCCGCGATCGTGGGTGTACGGGGCGATGAGGTCGTGCAGGCGCTCGCTCATCCGCTTGCGCAGGTCGGGGTCGTCGAGTTGGCGTGCCAGGTGGTCGACGGTGATCCGCACCGCGGGGATCGATACGCCGCCGACGTAGAAGGAGTCGGCCGGGACCTCGTGGAAGAGCACCACCGCGTAGAACTCCGGCAGCCCGAAGTGCGCGTAGTAGGCGGTGATGTCCTTGGCGAAATTCTGTTTGTCCTCGGCCGTGAGAGTGTCGGCGGGGTGATAGATGTGCCACAGCGGCATGATGAACTCCCTTGAAAGAGACGGATTTTCAGCGACCGAACGACAACACGAGACCCTCGACCGGCCCCGACAGCGCGGCCTTCACCTGCCGGGTGAAGTCGTCCACGAGCACCTCGGTCGCCCCCTGCTCCAGCCCGTCGGCGACCGCCGCCGCCACCTCGGCCGGGCTGATCTTCGGCGCCGCGATGGCCTTCACCATGTCGGTGTCGGCGAACCCGAGATGCACACCGACCACCTGCGTACCCTGCCCCGCCAATTCGATCCGCAGGGAATTGGTGATCGACCACAGCGCGGCCTTGGACGCGCCGTACGCCGCCGCCCCCGAACTCCAGGACAGCACCGAGTGGATATCCACCAGCGCCCCGCCACCGTTCGCGGCAAGGATCGGCGCGAATGCCCGCGCGATCCGCAGCGGCCCGAAGACGTTCGTCTCGAACGTCTCCACCACATCCGCCATCTCGGTCCGCAACAGCGGAGCCGGCCGCAGCACCCCGGCATTGTTCACCACAATGCTCACATCGCCCGCCCGCGCGGCCACCGCGGCAACCGAATCCGGGTCGGTGACCTCCAGCTCGAGCGGCACGACCCGCGGATCGTCACTCGACTCCGGCTTGCGCGCGCTCACGTACACCTTCGCCGCACCCCGCTCCAGAAACTCCTGCGCGAACGCACGGCCCAGCCCACGCTGCCCGCCCGTCACCAGGACATTCGCACCCTCGATGGTCGTCATATCCGCCTCCTTGATTCGTCGCCGATCATCTGACTATATCTAACTATAGTCAACATGTGCGAGCGGCGGCAGGCTACGGATCTGCCGTCGTAGCTGTCAGCGGATTCCGGCCGTGGCGGTCGAGGCCCTGTCCGACGAGGCGTAACTCCGCAGCAACACCTCCCTGATTCGCGCGGTGTACCGATCCGCGTTGCTTTTCCGCGATTGATACCGGGCCCCTCGAGGTCGGGAGAGCGGCGGCGCAGATTGGCGTGTGCGGGAAGGGGATTTCGTCGTCGACGACCGGATGGTGCTCATTTCCGGACTGTGTGCTGAGGTGCCCCGGACTCCGGCTCCGGCGTCCGGGGCAGCGAGAAGACGAATGTCGTTCCACCGCCGGGAGTGTCCTCGACGGTCAGTTCGCCGTCGAGGGCGCGGGTGAATCCTTGGGCGATGGCCAGGTCGAGGCCCAGCCCGCGAGCACGACTGCCGTTGGTGGTGTGCTGCTGGGAAGGTTCGAAAGTTTGCCTGCGATATTCGGGCGGGATTCCGGGGCCCTGGTCGATAACGCGCACTTCCACCCGGTCGCCGCTGACACCGCCCTGGACTCGGACGGTATGGCCGGGCGGCGACCAGGTTTGGGCATCGACCATGACATTGGTGATGGCGCGCTCCAGCAACCGGGCATCGGTGCGGACCGCAGGCAGCTCGCGGGCTTCGATGGCGATGGCCGAGCCGGCGTTGGTCAGACCGTTGACCGCGCGGCGGAGCACATCGGTGATGTCGGTGTCGGTCATGGTCAGCGGGAGTGCGCCGGCCTGTAATCGGCTCATGTCCGATAGATTTGCGACCACGTGGGTGAGTCGGTCGACCTCTGTGTCGATGGTCCGGTGGACCTCCATGGTGCTGTCGCGATCCCCCGCCGTTTCGGGGGAGAGCAAACTCGTGGCCGCGGCTTTGATGGTGTCGAGCGGCGTGCACAGATCGCGCGAGACCGCCTCGAGCAGTCTGGCGCGCAGTGCGTTGGACTCGGCGAGCGCGGCGGCGCCGGACGCTTCGCCCTCCAATCGGACCCGTTCGAGCGCCAGCCGCAGCTGGGTGACGAAGGGTCCGAGCAGCCGGGCATCCTCTCCGCTGAGCGTGGGTCCGGACAGGGTGAGCACCGCCCCGCCGCCCAGCTCGGCGGCGAATCGCGCTTCCTTGGGTTCTTGCGGGGGATCGCTGCCATCGGTGACGAGCGGGTGCCAGGAGTTGTTGTCGCGCACCAGCACCGCCGCGTTGTCGGCGCCGAAGGTGCGGCGCAGATCGGCCAGCAAGTCGGGCAGTGCGCGGGCGCCGGCATCGACGGTCTGCCCGGCCAGTCGCACGAGCGTCTCCGCTTCGGCGCGGGCGCGGGCAGCCTGCAGAGTTTGCCGGGCGAGACGGTCTACCAGCACGCTGACGACGGCGACCACGGCCAGGAACACGATCAGTGCCGCGATATCGGTGGTATCGGCGATGTAGAGGCTGTAGACGGGCTCGGTGAAGAAGAAATCCGCTGCGAGCCAAGCGATTACGGCAGCTGTCAGTCCCGGGCGCCAGCCGCCGAGCACGGTGACCGCGACCACTGCGAGCAGCAGACACAGCAGCGCGCCGGGCAGGCCCATCACGGTCCGCAACGGCGACAACGCGGTCGCCAGGGCGGCGATTCCGGCCGTGCCCAGGGCCCACGCCAGCCGCCTGCGGTGCGGTGGCATGCGGACCGGATGGCCTGGGTGCGCAGCCTTGGGTAGCGAGGGCGGTTCGCGTGCGGGGGTCGCGATGATGTGCACGTCGATCGGCCCTGCCCGACGCAGCACCTCGTATGTGATCGATCCGTGCAGCCACCGGCGCAGCCAGCCCCTCCGGCTGCGCGCCAGCACCAGCTGGGTGGCGTTTTCTGTGGCCGCGAAGGCGAGCAGTGCGCTGGGCACGTCGTTGCCGGTGATCTCGGTGAAGCTGCCGCCCAGGTCGGCGGTGAGGGCCCGCAGGTGATCGAGTGCCGGCGGTCGCGCCTGGATGGTGGCGTCCAGTTCGCGTACGTGCACGGCCAGCAGTTCGCCGCGCAGCCGGGCGGCCATACGCGCGCCGCGGCGCACCAGCGGTTCGTCGTCCGGGTGGCCGGTGACCGCGACCAATACCCGTTCCCGGGTCTCCCAGGGCTGGGTGATGCCGTGCCGGAGGCGGTAGTCGTCGAGGCCTTCCTCGACCCGGTCGGCCACCCACAGCAGCGCCAGTTCCCGTAGCGCGGCCAGATTACCGATGCGGAAGTAGTTGCCGAGGGCCGCGTCGATCCGTGAGGGCGGATAGATGTTGCCGTGAATCATCCTGCGCTGCAGGGCTTCCGGGGTCATGTCCACGAGTTCGATCTGTTCGGCGGCACGCACGACGGCGTCGGGCACGGTTTCGCGCTGGGTGATTCCGGTGACCTGCGCGACCACATCGTTGAGGCTCTCCAAGTGCTGGATGTTGAGCGTGGAGACTACGGTGATCCCGGCGGCGAGCATTTCCTCGATGTCCTGCCAGCGTTTGGCATTGCGGCTGCCGGGTGCGTTGGTGTGGGCGAGTTCGTCGACGAGGGCGACGGCCGGACGCCGGGCCAGTACCGCGTCGATGTCCATTTCTTCGACGGTCATTCCACGGTGCGTGCAGATCCGCCGCGGAATGACCGGCAGATCCTGGATCTGGTCGGCGGTACGGGCGCGGCCGTGCGTTTCCACGAAGCCGATCACCACGTCGGTCCCACGTCCTCGGCGCCGACGGCCCTCCTCGAGCATCGAGTAGGTCTTCCCAACCCCCGGTGCGGCTCCCAGGTAAATGCGGAGGTTACCGCGCGCGGTAGCCATAGCTCCATGGTGCCCGTCGACGGCGGTGGCCGCGTCGAATAGATCGCGGGCCTGGTCGTAGGCCGGTCGAGTCAGCCCGGTGTCCGGGCAGACGTTGCGCTCGGGAAGGTGCTTGCCAGGCCCGAGGCGTAGGGAGTCGCGCCTGTAGGACCGATTACGACCCGTACTGTTCGAGGTGGTGGGTCAGTAGTCCGGTCAGAGTTTCCGTCGACGGTGTTCCAGGATCCGCCGAGCAGGACCGTGTTGTGAGGGTCGAGGGCTGCCAGGGCGATCCAGCGCCTCGATAGCGGTGTTCGAGCGCGGTCAGCACACCGTCCTTGGAAGTGTTGGTCGGTGCCGTAGGCGGCGATGCGGCTGGTGTCGCGCGATCCGGTCATGATGACCTCCCGGGCCGCTGCGGAGACCGCCGCGGTGATCTAGCGGTAGATGGTCACGACATCCTTTGGGGTGGTGCGGGTTTCGCCCCATTGGTCCGGGCCGTTCGATGGTCGGGACGTCGATGAGCCGATGCCCGAGGATGTCCGCCTTCAGCAGCACCCGCCCTCGCGGCGTTCGAACGCGTGCAGGTCTAATCTTGTTGACCGACAATATGATTCGATCCGCACCGAACCGGCGGCCACGGCCACACCACGCACCGCAGCCGGTGCTATCACTCGAATTCTGGCCGAACCACGGGTATCGGACAGACGAAGCAACGCTTTTCATCGCAAATGTCCGAATTGACGAATGACTCGTTCGGTGTCAAGCTTTGCGCCGTAATACAGCACCTCGCTAGGCGAGGCTCCTGTACGAACACAGGCCACTGATCCGACGACGTCGAGAGACGCCCAGGCTCAGGACAGGTTTCCCCGGATTAAGGGGTAACCCCAGGTGGCTTCCCGCGTAGTGGGATACGTCGTGCAGTGCCGAAGCTCTGACGAGAGGGGTGCTCGCCCTCCGGTCTTCCGCCGGGGCGACTCCTCGTGTGCACCCGTGCTCAGCGCCCTCGTGCGCTCCGGCCGCAAGGAGGTGAGGACGACCCATGGCCCCCGGCGATAGTCCGTATCCGAGTCATCCGTTCCACTCACCCGTTTGCGGGTGGAAACGCGCCACACGACTCTGACGTTTCACCACATCTGACGCGACGCGTATTCCCTTGCGCGGACGTGTAATTCGTGCTGGCCTTTTCACCCCCATTCGAATTCACCGTCCCCAGAATTTCGAAGGTTTATCTCGATGAGGAAGATCACCGCTTACACCGTTGCCGCCGCCGTCACCCTCGGTGTGGTCGGCTGCAACGCCCAGGACGCCAGTGCCGATGCCCCCGCCGCAACCTCGGCGGCTCCCGGCATCCACTGGGACACCAAGATCGACGGCGCTTCGGTGGTGCTGAAGACCGACGCGGGCTCGCTGACCACCCAGGACGGCCAGTTCCAGGTGCGTGACAACAACGGTGGCCTGGTCACCCAGTTCCCGCTCAGCTGGCTGGACAACGCGGGCGCGCACCCGATCGCTGCCCAGATCGACGGCAACACCGCCACTTTCACCCCGAACATGGACCCGGCCGCCGTCGTCCCGGCCCCGGCCCTCCCCGCCCCCGCGCTGAGGGACGTCGCCAACCAGGCCGACCAGGACGCCGCCTTCTCCGCCGCCGTCAACCAGTTCGGCATCGTCACCTCGATGGGCACCATGCTCGGCACCCTCATCGGTGGCGTCGCGGGTTGTGCGATCGGCGCCGCGGGCGGCGCGATCGCCGGTGTCGTGGTGATGTCGGTGCCGACCGGCATCGCGGGCTGTGTCGCCGGCGCGGCCATCGGCATCCCACTGGGCGCGGCTGCCGGTCTGGTGCTGACCGGTGTGCCCGCCGCGATCGCGGTCGGCGTCGGCCTGGCCCAGCGCCTGACCGCGCCGGACTCCACCCCGGCCGCCAGCGCGGCCACACCGGCTCCCGCCGACCCGGCCGCTGCCCCGGCCGCGTAGGCGGGCCCGGTTGTGCCGCTGAAAGCCACACCGGCACAACCGGATCCCATAGAAACGCGATCGGTAGCACTTGACTTGCGACTGGCGAAAGGGTCAAACTCGTTGAGTCAGCACCTCGCTAGGCGAGGCTCCTGTACGAACACAGGCCACTGATCCGACGACGTCGAGAGACGCCCAGGCTCAGGACAGGTTTCCCCGGATTAAGGGGTAACCCCAGGTGGCTTCCCGCGTAGTGGGATACGTCGTGCAGTGCCGAAGCTCTGACGAGAGGGGTGCTCGCCCACAGGATTTCCCTGGGGCTTTCCCCTTGTTCTGGCGCGACGAATAGTGACGTCCGCGTACGTCCCGGCTGCAAGGAGGTGAGGGACGAGCAATGAAGTCCGGCGATAGTCCGTACCCGAGTCCGGTTCGAAAATCTGTTTCGTTCCCAGCTTGCTGCGGCCCCGTGAACGCCTGACACCGCAGAAATCCGAGCATCGACCAGGTTCGGCGTGAACGCGCCTGAATGAGGGGGTCGATGCGGATTCCGCATGCCCTGCGCGCCTCGCAGGGCCCGTCAGCGTGCCGGGAGATATTGCAGCAGCGAGCTTTTCGCCAAGGAGCAATGTCATGGCCGTGATCGCTTTCCCGACCCACGACACCATCTCGCCGACCGCCACGGTGAGCGAATTCTTCCGCCGGTTCCGCACCAAGGTCCGGCTGACCGATCAGGAGCGTGCCCACATGCAAGCGGCCCGGCCCCGGGCCGCCCTCTACACCGCCTCTCTCGGCGGCCACCCCTACCACTGGTAGCGGGTCGCGAGCGGCGGCGGAACCCCTCGGCCGCCGCTCGCATTCCTAAACTTGCAGTACTGCAACATGATTCAGAGAGGGAGAAAACGGTCATGGCCTTCTTCTCCGACGGCGCGAACCGCCGTAACACCACCACCGTCGCCGACGTATCCACCCCGGGTGCGGTCATGGACAGCGCCCACGTCGGCGACATCCAGGGCGCGCTGGGCACCATCGGCCAGCACGACACCCTCGAAGGCCGCACCCGCTGGCAGCGTTTCCGCATGCTGCTCGCGGTCATCGGCCCCGGACTGATCGTCATGGTCGGCGACAACGATGCCGGCGGCGTCGCCACCTACGCCCAGGCCGGACAGAACTACGGCATGGCGCTGGTCTGGACCCTGGCACTGCTGATTCCCGTGCTGTATGTGAATCAGGAGATGGTGGTCCGCCTCGGCGCGGTCGCCGGAGTCGGCCACGCCCGGCTGATCTTCTCCCGGTTCGGAAAGTTCTGGGGCGCTTTCAGTGTCGGTGACCTGTTCATCGTCAACGCGCTCACCATCGTCACCGAATTCATCGGTGTCTCGCTGGCGCTCAACTACTTCGGGCTGCCCAAGGGCATCTCGGTGCCGTTGGCGGCGGTGCTGCTGTTCGGGGTGGTCGCGGGTGGCTCGTTCCGGCGTTGGGAGCGTTTCCTGTTCGCGCTCATCGCCGTGAACATCGTGCTGTTCCCGCTCGCGTTCATGGTGCACCCGAGCATCACCACGACCGCCAAGGGCATCATCCCGTCCTTCCCCGGCGGGCTGGATTCGACGCTGCTGCTGCTCATCGTCGCCATCGTCGGCACCACCGTCGCGCCCTGGCAGCTGTTCTTCCAGCAGTCCAACATCGTCGACAAGCGCATCACCCCGCGGTGGATCCGCTACGAGCGCATCGACCTGTGGGTCGGCATCGCGATCGTCATGATCGGCGCCGTGGCCATCATGGCCGCCGCGGCGTTCGGCCTGGGCAGCGACGCCGTCGGCAACTTCACCGACGCGGGCGCCGTCGCCCAGGGGCTGCACGACAACATGGGCAAGACCGTGGGCGCGCTGTTCGCGATCCTGCTGCTGGACGCCTCGCTGATCGGCGCGAACGCGGTCGGGCTGGCCACCACCTACGCCCTCGGCGACACCCTCGGCAGAAGGCACTCGCTGCACTGGAAGATCAGTGAAGCGCCGGTGTTCTACGCCGGGTACGCCGTGCTGCTCGCCATCGCCGCGGCGGTGTCCTTCAGCCCGGACCACGTGCTGGGTCTGCTGACCCAGGGTGTGCAGGCCCTCGCCGGCGTGCTGCTGCCCTCGGCCACCGTGTTCCTGGTCCTGCTGTGCAACGACAAGGCGGTCCTCGGCCCGTGGGTGAACACCCTGCGTCAGAACATCGTCGCCGGAATCATCGTCTGGTCGCTGGTGCTGCTGTCGCTGGCGCTCACCGCGGCCACCTTCTTCCCCGACCTGTCCACCAAGACCCTCGAAATCGGCTTCGGCGTCGGCGCTCTCATCGGCGTTCTCGGCGGTGCCGTCATCCTGGCGGCGCACGGCCGCTCCGGTCGCAAGGCCACCGAGCGCACCGCGGCCGAACTCGGCGGTCTGGACCCGGACCAGATCGAGGAACTCGACTCGACCCCGCTGTCGCGGGCCGAGCGCAAGGCCATCCGTGACGCCGACCGCGACTCCTGGCGCACTCCCGCGCTGGACACTCTGGAGCGGCCCGCGTTCTCCCCGGCGCGGATGGCGGGCATGATCGCCCTACGCGGCTATCTGCTCATCGCGGTTGCGCTGGTCGGTGTGAAGATCTACCAGCAGATCACCGGCTAGCCGGAAGGGACCGGGTGCGGCGGCGAGGATCTCGATCCTTGCCGCCGCTGTCGGCACCACGCGCACCCCGCCACGACCACGAGAGGCGCAGCGCCGATGACGCTGGCCGCAACCACCCTGCCGACCTACAGTCCGCACGCGATCCACATCGGGACCGCCATCGTGCTCCTGATCCTGGTGATCGTGCTCGTCATCGGCGTACTCCTCGGCCGATGCCGCTGATCTCTCCCCGCGACCTCATCCCCCGGCCGGCTCGTCTGGCATCCACCGAACATGGAGCGCGGCATGCGAACTCGGTTCCGTCGAGATCTCGGCGAGCTGTCCGAACAACTGCGCACGATATGTCTGCTCGACCGCACCGCCTTGGCAACCGCGACGCGCGCCTTACTCGACGCCGATCTCGCGGCGGCCGAACGAGCAATCGACATGTGTGGGCGGATCACGGCCCTGTGCCAGAACAGCGAGCGCGCCGCGACGCGACTGCTCGCCCTGCAGGCCCCCGTCGCGAGCGACCTCCGCCAGGTTGTGACCGCCCTGCACCTCGTCACCGACCTCGCCAGAATGGGCGCACAGGCCAAACGCATCGCACTGATCGCGCGTCGCAGACATCCCGCGCAAGGGGTTCCGGCGTCCGTGCGTCCCGCGATCGTCCATATCGCCGAAGGCGCGGTCGCCATGGCAGCCGGTGCCTCCGCCCTGCTCGACTCCCATGACCCCGTGGAAGCCACACGGCTGGCGAACCGGGACGCGGTGGTGGGCGAATTGCGCGACGCGGTGCTGGGGTCCGTGCTACGACCCGATTGGAGCTACGGGATCGGCGTGGCGGTCGACCTCGCACTGCTGGCCGGGTACTACGAGCGGTTCGCCGACCACGCCGTGCGGGTCGGCCACTGGACCGTCTTCGTCGCCACCGGCCGGCCACCGCGGCAAGTAGCTGCCGAGCAGGCACCGTAGTCTGCGCAAACCCTCGAATTACAGTGGGCCATAAAGAAATTCCAGGCGAGAGACTGGACGGGTGCGTAGCGGCATCGACGCGGCCCAGCACGCACAATCTCGATTCAGCTGGCCCGGATCGGCGCGTGCATCACCCGAGTCCGGCATATGCACAACTGGCGCCAGCGCCACGACGAATCGGTAGCGGAGCACGCGGTTCTGATCTGTTCGACGACGCTGGTCGCCCATGGACCGATCGCCTCCGCGGTGCTCGCCGACCGAGTCGGCACTGACCGCTCTGCATGAGCAGGCAGGTCGCGACGCTGTCGACCGGGGCCTGGTGCGGCGCGGCAGCGATCCCCGGGACGGCCGCATCTGTCTGCTCACCGCCACCGATCAGGGCCGCGCGCTGGTCGCGGAAGTCACTCGGCGGCAGGGCGATTCGCTGGGCCAGGCGATGCGTGGCTGGACCGCCAACGAGCGGCAGATATTCGCCGGCCTGTTCGAACGATTCCTCCCACCTCGGCCACCCGCACCAAGACACCGTCCACCCCGCCAGCCTCGCCCAGCGAGGTGCCGCTCGCCAAGAGTTCACCGGATTACAATCTCCGGCAGATGACGGACGCCCTTCGGGCCAGATAACCTCCGGCACCGCTGGGTGAAGCGGATGCGGAGGTGGCAATGACGACCCTGGAGATGCTGCTGCGGTTGGGGGCGGGTGTCGGCCTGGGCACGGTGATCGGCGTGGAACGGCAGTATCGCGCCCGGATGGCGGGACTGCGCACCAATGCCCTCGTGGCCGCCGGAGCGACACTGTTCGTGCTGTTGTCCGCGTACGGATTCAACGGTGCCACAGCCGATCCCACGCGGGTGGCGGCGCAGATCGTCTCGGGGATCGGCTTTCTCGGCGCGGGTGTGATCCTGCGGGAGGGATTGAGCGTGCGCGGACTGAACACGGCCGCGACGCTGTGGTGCGCGGCCGCGGTGGGGGCACTGTCCGGGGCAGGGATGTTCTCGGTCGCCGCCGCGGGCACGGCGGTCGTCGTGGTGGTCAATACCGTGTTGCGGGCCGTGGGCAGGGTCGTGGACCGCCGTCCCGAAGCAGGGTCCGAGCAGCCCACCCGCTATGACTTCGCCGCGGTCACCGACGACGCGAGCGAAGCACACGTGCGTGCCCTGCTCGTGCAAGCATTGAGCCGCACCGACTTTCGGCTCACCTCGGTCGCCAGCACCAACACCGCCACCGCGGGTCGCGTAGAGGTGCGCGCGGAACTCGCGGCCGACGAGCGCGACGATCGGCAGATGGAGGCCGCGGTGAGCAGGCTCAGCCTGGAGCCGTCGGTGACCAGCGTCGGCTGGCACGTCCTCGAATCCGCCGACACTTTCCGCGGGGCCGACGACGACTCCTGATGTCCGCCACGGCCTCGGCTCCGCCGAGTTCGGACAGACCCGAGGTGTCACGGCGGGGAATCCGTTGACGGTGCAAGCATGTTGGTGCGCTATATGGGACCGGCGGTCGGCTCTCGCAGCGGTAGATGGCGGTGTTGTCGCACCCTCAGGTGGCGCCGACGATCGGTGGATCGAGGTTCAGATTCTGAACCCGAATTGAACCCCACCGGAATTGGCGGAAGTTCGGATACGGCCCGGTGTATCGGTTCGGGTCATCGGGTCCAGATCGGCCCGCGTGTCTCGTATTCCAGGATCTCCTCGACACGGGTCGCGGTGTCGGCGCTCAGCTCGCGGCGCACCAGCCAGAGTGCCAGGTCGAGACCCGAGGTGATGCCACCGGCTGTCACCAGTTCGCCGTCGTCGACGACGCGGGCCTTCGTGAGAACGCCACCCTGTTGTTGCAGCGTGTCGAGGGCACCGTGATGGGTCGTGCAGGGTCGGCCCCGGATCAGTCCGGCCGCGCCCAAAAGTAGTGCGCCGGTACACAATGAGCTGATCGTCAGCCCGTTGCGCGGCGCGGCCGCCAGGGCCGCGGGCAGGACACCTCGATCGATCTCGGCCCAGACGCCTGGCCTGTCGCGGTGTGTGTAGCCGCCGCCCGGGACGACGAGCACATCGGCGTCCTGGGGTGCCCATGGCTGCGTGACCTGGACGACGGTGCCGTAGGCCGCGCGAACCGTTCCGGGTTGGCCCGCTGTCACGTATCGCACGTCCACGCCACGCTCGGCGAGCATGGCGGCGAGTGAGAACACCTCGAAAGGCCCAATGAAGTCCTGTTCCTCGACACCGTCGAACATGACGATGTGGACGCGTAGGGGCCCGATCGGGGGTTGCTCGTCCGCCGTCGCTTGCGGCGATCCGATGCCGGGCGAGGCGGCGGCGAGGGGGCGGCACCTCCGACTGTCATGAGCGCCCGCAACGCGTCTCGTCGTTCCATTTGTCCTGTCCTCCAGTCCTGTTGGCCGCAGCGTGGCGAGGGTTGTCAGCGCGTGCGGTCTGCGGTGTGAGTGGCCGTGGTGGCCTGCGCGGGGGTGGCGGCCGCCAGTAGTGCGGCGAGTGCGAGTGGAGCCACCGTCTGGTATCCGATCCACACCACACCAGCCGTGCTGTCACCTCTCCATACGAGCAGCACGCCAACGACCGTGGCCGCCACCCAGCCGCTGTCGTAGGCGACCATCATCCGCAGGTAGGTGCGCAGCGGGCGACGGCGCAAGTAGGTGATCTCGATTCCTCCGGCGATCAGCAGCGCCGCGCCTGAGGCCGCCATCAGCCAGGTCTCCACGCCGAGCCTGTGACCGAGCGTCCCCCCGCCGATGGTGTACGCGGCGGCGAGTGCCACTTTGACGCCGCCGTCGGAGACGATCCCCCAGTGCATTGCAGTCATCGTGGGCCGGTGACGAAGCATGGGCTCCTCCTGAATGTCGGTCGACTAAACGGCAACAACGGTTTTCGGCGCCGAGGAGGGCTGCCGCGCCGGTGCGCCGATCATGCGGACCGTCGCCGCGATGACGAGCATGAAGGCGAGGACGACGGAGGCGGTGCGGATATCGTGGTAGGTGTCCCAGCGGTGCAGCATGGTCAGGTAGTCGGCGGGCGGATTGTTTGGGTTCCACGAGCGAATCTTGTTGTTGATGGGGACGTTTCCGAACTTGGTGACCACGATGCATGCCAATGTCGCCACGGCTGCGCCGACGGACAGTACACGCCCGATCATGTCGCGGGTGACGACGGCCAGCAGCAAAGCCAGTGCGACGCCGAGGATTTGGGCCGTCGGCATGACGGGACTGTTGTGCGGGATGAACTGTGCGCGGTAGGCGTTGTGCACGGCGTCGGGTGAGGACCAGTAGGCGGGCCGCACGACCAGTGATCCGTAGGAGAACGCCCCGGCCAGAAATCCCGAGCAGGCGAGGGCGGTGGCGGCAAGGTAGCGAACAATCATGGTGTGTCCTTGATGTTCCATGGCAGCGTCGGTCGATCGGCCGGATACACTGCCTTAGCAGAATCTATTCAATAGAGGAAGCTCTATCGAATGTAGTCGATCATGCCTCCGGGAGACTCCTGTGTCAACGCCACGTCGCTACTCGTCGACGAACCGCCGACGGCAAGCCGAGGAGAATCGGCAGCGCATCCTGTCCGCGGCGCGCGATCTCATGACCGAGAGGGGGTTCGACGGCGCAACCATCGCCGAAATCGCTCGCGCCGCAGGTGTTTCGGCGCAGACCGTGTATGCGGTGTTCGGATCCAAGAAGGGCATTCTCGCCGAGCTGATGGACCACGCCCGCTTCAGTGACGGCTACCTCGACACCGTCCGTACCGCCAAGGAGACCACAGATCCCGTGCAGCGGCTGCACCTGGTCGCCGCGATCGCGCGCCGCGTGCTGGATGCGGAACGCTCCGAGATGTACCTGCTGCACGGTGCCGCGGCGGTGTCGCCGGAATTGGCCGCGATCGGCCTGGAGAAGGAGCAGATGCGTTTCGAGCAGCAGGCTGCCGTGATCGACGTGCTCGTCGACTCTGGCCGGCTCAAGGCCGAGCTCGACGTGCCGACCGCCCGCGATATCCTGTGGACGCTGTCCGGCCGCGAGACCTATCGCATGCTTGTCATCGAAAGAGGCTGGAGCTCTGAACGATACGAAGCCTGGCTGTCGGAGCTGCTGGTCGCGGCGCTGCTGCGCGATTGAGTCAACGCGTGGGAAGTCGCGGCCCTCGCCCACATCTCCACCGAGCTCTATGTCCGGCTCGAACAGGGCCGGGCGGCCGGCGCCCGGAACCTGTTGCGGCGCAGAACGTCCGCTTTCCCACAGTCGAAGTTGTCACAGAACAACCTGCCGACCCGCAACGCGATCACCACTTCGCGACCGACGATCGACGTATCGGACAGCCTTCGGCGGTAACGACTGTGAACCCGCCGAGACGGTGTCGAACAAGGCCGCACACAGTGCTGCCTGCCGGTCTGCGCTTGCGTTGCGGATCGTCGCGTGGCCGTTTCGGGTTGGCGGTCCGCCAACTCGCGACCGCCATCCGAGACCACGCCGACACCTGGCTCGACCAAGCCCGCGATCCCGACCGGCTGGCATTGGAAGCCACGCTACTGGCGACCGTCTCCACACCTACCCTGATCACACACGGTGACCGTGGATTGCCCTGGTACCCACCGGTAACGCGCATCCTGGCCGACACCATCCCAGACGCCATCCTGCACGTTATCCACGGGTGCGCGCATGCGCCACAGCTGACCCACCCCAACGAATTCGCAACCGCCATAATCGAACACATCGACGTCCCCACAAGACTGTCGATGCCCGGCAGGCAAGAATCCGGTGAGATCGGACATACCCGAGGTCTGAGCCGAACCCGCGAGCCCGCCACGACGCAACAAAGATCTGCTTTCTGTCCCTCGGCTGATCACTCGACCACGGTGGCCGAGGTGTTGTTTCTGGCCGAGACCCGTGGCGACATGAGCGTGCGACCGGCGGGCATCTGGCGTCGTGGACCGGGGTGTGTCCCGGCGCCAACGAGTCCCCGGCCGGATCAGATCCACCAAAACCCGCCCCAGCGACCGGTATCTAAGGCCGCGCTGGGCATCGCCGCGATCTCGGTCTCACGGTCCAACAACACCTATTCCGGGGCCAAATACCGGCGCATCGCCACCCGGCGAGGCCCGATGAAAGCCATCGTCGCCATCGAACGCGCCATGGTCGTGGCCGCGCACGCCATGCTCACCCACGGCAACTTCTACCGCGATCCGGGCCCGGACTACTTCACCGTCCGCAAGCCCGGACCGGCGAAAGCCCGCGCGGTCGCGCAACTCGAAGCCCTCGGCTACATGGCGTCGCTGGAAACCCGCACTGACACTGCATGATTCGACGGAAACCTCACCTCCGCCGGTGGTCACCACAGCACGGTCACCCTTCGATTTCGCAGGAAATCGGCCTTCTTCGCGAGTCGGCAGCAGTGAAGAATGATCGGTCCGGTTCAGAAGAACATTACGGATAAGATGGTTGTAGCCCTGGCCACGCTGCCAAGCCGCGAACAGTCGGGGAACGCGGCCGCGGATCTTGGTCAGGGCCGAGTCGGGGCGGGTGGAGCGCAGGGCGCTCAGGATCGGGGTGGCGCGTTGCCGCAGCCACCATGGAAATACCGCTCGACACGCCGTACGGTGACCACCGAGCCATGGTGCGAGACCCGTTCGGCAACGTCTATGAGATCGCCAGCCAATGCATCACCACCGCGTGAGGCTGAGCAGAACCCCGGGATAACAGGGTCCGGCCCGGTGACCACATCCGTTCGGAGGCAAGACTTTACGGCACCGCAGCGCACCCGCCAGGACAGCATTCGGGATAATCAGGCCCATTCACGGAAAACAATGCACGGCCACATACGACCGAATACCAGGGAATGTGCACCCCAATTAGGTTGCGCTAAATAAGGTTACACTTACATGACACGTGGTGTGGCCAGGATTAATGTCTTCCACATGTCCCGAACCCAGACGAAGAGCAGCAAGTTCTACGGTCTGCTGCAGGATCAGATCCATAACGAATTCCACGCCGAGAAGCAGTACATGGCCATCGCCTTCTGGTTCGACAATGCCGATCTTCCGGTCCTCGCGAAGTATTTCTATAAGCAGGCCGTCGAGGAACGCAATCACGCGATGATGATGGCGCAGTATTTGATCGATCATGACATCACGGTCGAGATGCCCGGAATCGATGCCGCCACTTCGGTATTCGCGAGTGCGAAGGAGCCCCTCGCGCTCACGCTGAGCCTGGAGCAGTCGGTCACCGAGCAGATCGTCCAGCTGGCCAAGACCGCTCGCGAAGAGGGCGACTATCAGGGCGAGCAGTTCATGCAGTGGTTCCTCAAGGAACAGGTCGAGGAAGTCGCGACCATGAAGACGCTGCTCACCGTCGCCGAGCGCGCCAGCGCCAACCTGTTCGATCTGGAGAATTTCGTGCAGCGGGAAATGAGCAGTCCGAAGGATGCTTCGGGCGCCCCGCACGCCGCCGGGGGTTCCCTGTAGCCTCCGCCGCGAGCAGCCGGCCGAATACGGCGACGCTCGCGCGATGATCGTCACCCGCGTCAGGCCCGGTCCTTCCCAGGACCGGGCCTGACGTCCGCTTTGTTCAAGCGGGAGCGATCCCATGTGGCCCAGTCGACCTGGAGCCGGAAGAGGCGATATCGAATTCGGCGGCGGTGCGGCGAAGGCCAGCGGGGAGTCGGGTACCGAGGTCGGGATCGGCGCGCCGGGGGGCCCGGATTTCACGACTCCGGGCCGAGTCCCACAGCCCGATTATCCGAGGGTGGTGAGCAGTGTGGTCAGTGCGCGGGTCTCGGTCGCCGTGTCCGGCTTGCTCGCGCGTACTGATTTCAGCGCGCCGTCGATCTGGCCGTCGAGAAGTGTCCAGGAGGATTTGTCCATCGGTTTGAGCGTCGCTTCATCCTCATCCCAAGCGGTTTCGAGATCCTTGATCCGCGCCTTGGCCTCACCCTGTTGACCGGCCTGGACCTTGGTCAGGGTGTCCTGGGTGATGGTGCGGAACTTGGCTATCTCCCCCGCCGGGAAATGCGAGGTCGCCGAACCGGGCGTTGTCGATACGCTCGCCGGCGGATTCGCGGAGTCCTCCTCGCCCGCCGCGGCGGTATGGGGTTGGCTTGCCGCCCACATCAGCAGAGAGCCGGCGAGGATCGCGACAATCGCGTAGTACCCCAACATGATTCGCTCACGGAGCGGGTTGTCCGTCGCCGCCGGGGCCACGGACCGCTGTGGGTCGGCGATGACGTCACGACGGGTGCGAGTCAGGTAGATGACCGTCACCAGAATCGCGGCGAGGAAAATCACGCTGGTGAGGGCCGTGCCCACGCCGAGCCCGTGCTCATCGGTGGGTGAGGCGAACCAGTCGCCGAGGTTCGCACCGAGCGGACGGGTCAGGATGTAGGCCAGCCAGAACGACAGCACCGCGTTCGCGCCCAGTCGCCAACCCACGACGATCGCGACGATCAGTCCGGCGGGCAGCAGGACCGACACTCCAGGTCCCCAGCCGGTCACCTCCAGGGTCCAGTCGCCGACAGCGGTGCCGAGGGCAAAGGTCACCAGGACCGCAAGCCAGTAGAACAATTCGCGGGGCAGGGTGACGATGCTGTGGATCGACAGCGTGCGCTCCCGCGCGAACCAGACGCCGAACACCACCACCAAGGCCACCGCGAAGACGCTGGTGCTCACCGCGAGCGGGACCGACAGGTTGTCGGTGAGGATGTCGGTGTACAGCGTGCCGGTCACACTCAGCACCACCACGGTCAGCCAGTAGACGAACGGTACATACCGGTCCAGGCGCATTTGCCAGATCAGCACCGCTGCGAGGATCACCGTGAACAGCAGGGCCGTCAGGTTCAATCCCACACCCAGCGAGGTGTTGATCCAGTCGGCGAAGCTCTCCCCCACCGTGGTGCACAGGATCTTGATGATCCAGAACCACACCGTGACGTCTGGCACCTTGCTCAGCAAGCGCCGGGTCTGGCCCACCTCGGATATCGTCATGTCCGCCACAGGGCGCGACCGTACCGATCACTCGCTGAGATGACGCTGAGAGCGGCAGCCGGATGCCGGATTCGCCCGGTCGGACGCGGCACCGGGTGCGTCGCGTCCGGGACATCCCCGGCGGGCCGACGCGCGTGCCACTGCTCGAGCAGAAAGGGGAGCGCGCCGTGCGCCCGCACCGTCCCTTCGTGCACCAGGATGCCCTGGTGGCAATGCCTCGAGAGCAGGTCGAGGTCGTGGCCGATCACGATCAACGCGATGTGTTCGCGGGCCGCGACCATCGTCAGCAGGGTCATGACGTGCTCTGCCGTCTCAGGGTCGAGAGCTGAGGTCACTTCGTCGCCGATCAGCACCCTCGGTCGGGAGGCCAGCGCCCGCGCGATCGCGACTCGCTGGCGTTGTCCGCCGGACAGTTCGTGCGGGCGACGGTCGATCAAGGTGTCGCTGAGTTCAACCGAATCGAGAGCGGCCTTCACCAGGGCCGAGCGTGCCGACCGTGTCCGGACCGCGCGACGGTGTAGCGGGCGTTCCAGTATCTGTCCGACCGTTCGCTGAGGATTCAATGTCGACAGCGGGTTCTGCGGAATCAGCTGAACATCCAGCGCTGAAGCCCTCGACCGTTTACGGACCGAAATCGCGACCGCCTCGCCGTCCAGGTGGAGGGTTCCGGTTGCCCGTGATTCGAGGCCCGCGAGAATCCTTGCCAGCGTGGTCTTCCCGGCCCCGGACTCGCCGAGCACCGCCGTCACCGTCCCGGGTCGCGCGGCGATCTCGGCCCCGGACAGCAGAACACGACCGTCTCGGATCACACCTAGTCCGGTGGCGACGAGACCCGAACGGTGGTTGTGTTCTGTTGTGGTCTCCTCGATTTCGAGAACCGAGGACTGAGAACCCACCGATGCCGAGTCGGGTCGGTCACCGAGGTGGAGTCTCTCATCGGCCAGCGCGTCGAGGCTGACGAGATCGTGGCCGGACACCAGGACCGCCGCCTGGTCCCGTTCGGCCAAGTCGCGCAAGGCATCCGCGACCTCCTGCCGAGCGGTGGCATCCAGTCCGGCGAAGGGCTCGTCGACCAGCACGATCCGTGCGCCTCGCAACAATGCGCGGGCCAGCGCTACCCGCCGTTGCTGCCCGCCGGACAAGTCCGAGGGTCGCTGGGTCGAAATGTCCTGCGGGAGACCGACTCGCGTCAATGCCCGGCGCGCCTCCCCATCGGTCCTGGCGGCTTCGCGCAGCAGTGTGCTCACGCGCATGGTCGGGTTGAGGGCCGAGCCCGGGTCCTGTCCGACGAACGCCAGGCGCGTGTTCCGCAGGCGCCGCAGCGCTGTGGGATCCAGTGTCAGAACGTCGTGTCCGGCCACGTTCAAGCTGCCGGAGCTGTGGCGCACGGTCGGAGGTAGCCAGCCGAGGATGGCTTTCATCAGCGTGGTCTTGCCGGATCCGGAGGCCCCGGTCAGCGCGGTGACCGAACCGGCGGCCATGGTCAGCAGGACATGATCCAGCACCGGTGTGCCGGTGCGAGTGTCGATCAGCGTGAGGTCGCGCACCGCGACGAGTTCGGTACTCATCGGTTGTTCTCCCGTCGTCCCAGAGCGCCGATCACAAAGGCCACGCTGACCGCCACGACGCCGATGGCGAGAGCGGGCGCGACGACGGCCCACGGATTCAAGAGAATCCCGGAGCTGTTCTCCCGCACCATGATCGCCCAGTTGGCCTCGCCGAGACCACCGGGCAACTGCAGGAACGCGGCGGTGCCGACCAGGTAGATCGCCTCCACGAAACGCAGTCCCAGTTGGGTCCGAATCGTGGGCCGGAGGTTGGGCAGCAGCTCGCGGGTCACCAGATGGGTCAGCGACTCGCCGCTACCGATCGCCACTTCGACGTATCCGCTCGCGGCCACCCGACCGGCGGCCGCGGTGAACACCCGTGCGGCGTAGGGGGTACCGATGATCGTGGCGACGGCGATCAATCCGAAGGTCCCCGCTCCGGGCCACGACAAGGTCACCAACAGGATCGCGAGCACCGGCGGCACCAGAATCAACATGTCCGTCACCCGCTGCACCACTACACCGAGGCGCGGGCGCAGCGCGGCGACCGCACCCAACACCGCCGCACAAGCGGTCACGGCCGCGGCGATCGCCGCGGCCACCACAACCAGCGCCTGTCCCCCGGCCAGCACAGCGCTCAGAACGTCCCGCCCGAGGTGATCGGTGCCCAGCCAGGCTGCCGAATCCGGTGCCGCGAAAGGGATTCTGCCGCTCTCGCGCGATGGGCGCGGAGCCAGCAGTGGGCCGATCACCGCGAGGGCCAGCGCAATGATCGCTGGAAGCACGACCAGAACGGGTCGTGCCATCGTCACACGCGGCATCGACCTCATACGCGTTCTCGAATCGACCAGGCGCGCACCAGATCCGCCGCGATCAAGACAACGGTGATCGCCACGCCCGTCACCGCCACCACCGCGGCCACGACCGCCGCATCGCGGTCGGCAACCGCCCCCGCGAGCACCGAACCGACGCCGGGATAGTTGAAGACCGCCTCCACCACCAGCGCGCCGCCGAGCAGCGTCCCCGCCGAGGTGGCCAGCGAGGCGGCAATGGTCGGGGCCGCGACCGGCAGGACATGTCGTCTCAGGATGTGTGTGGGTGTGAACCCGTCGAGTACGGCGGCATGCACGTGCGGCAGGGCCGCCACGTCGTCCAGTGCTGCCCGAGTGGCGCGAATGTTCCACGCGCACTGTGGAATCGCCAAAGCTGCCACCGGTAGTATCAGCGCGGTGAGGCCGGCCGGCCGGCCGCTGTCGTCGGTGACGGTGACCGCGGGCAGCCAATCGAGCGCCAGGGCGAACACGAACACCAGCAGCGTCGCGATGACGAACTCGGGGACTGCGACCGCCGCGGTGGTGCCGGGCCCGAGCAGTCGGGCCGCTCCCCGCGGACGCAGAAACCACCACCCGCCGACCACGATCGACACCACCGCGGTCACGATCAACGCCGTCCCGCCCAGCAGCATCGTATTCGGGACCTTCGCGGCCAGCATGTCGTTGATCGAGGCTCCCCGCAAGCTGGTGCCGAGGTCACCGGCGAAAAGGCCCGACAGCCAGTTCCAGAAGCGCTGCGGCAGAGGATGATCCAGCCCTCGCACGGTGCGGAACGCAGCGATCTGCGCCGGGGTGGCGTCACGGCCGAGCACGGCGGTCGCACCGCCGCCGGGTAAGAGCTCGACCGTGGCGAACACGACGGTCAGCACCATCACCAGGCACACGAGCCGACCCGCGATCAGCGAGCTCCACCGCGCGACGAAGCTCTCTCCGCGCCACCACCGTGCGGCGGGGAGGCTTCGCGAGGAGATCGCAGCGCGTGCGCCGTTCACCGTGCCAGCCACGCTCGTTCGAGTTGCACGCGCCCGTATCCGCCCAGTGTGGGCAGGTCCCGCACGCGTGCCGAGGCGACATCGATCCCATCCGCGACGCCCCACACCAGATATCCGCCCCGCTCGTACTGAATGCGCTGAATCTCGTGGCTGGCAGCGGCATACGTGTTGTCGTCGGTCGCCGACACCGCGCGCAGGTACGCCGCGTCGAACTGCGGGTCGTGGAAACCGGATTCGTTCCACTTGGTGGTGGAGACCATGGTCTTGCTCGCGAAGAAGATCACCGAGTCGTTGGTGCCCCAATTCGCAGTGTAGAGCGGGGCTTTCAGCCAGGTGTCGTCGTAGAAGACGTTCGCTTCCTGCACCACGACATCGATCTTGACGCCGATGGCGGCCATTTGTGTCGCGAACAGTCGCGCCGAGTCCACCTCGCCGACCGCTTCGTCCTTGGTGAACAGCTGATAGGTGTGGCCGGCGTCGAAGCCCGCCTCGCTCAGCAGGGCGCGCGCCCGGTCGAGGTCGCGCGTGCGCGGGGCCAGCGTGGTGTCGAAAGTCGGGTCCGCCGTTCCCAGGACGTCGTGCGCGACCGTCCCGTACCCGGAGGTGATCTGCTTGACCATGGCGTCGCGATCGGTCCCCAGCCGCAGCGCGGAACGGACGCGAGGATCGGCGAACGGCCCGTCCGCGGTGCGCATCACGATCGGGATGACCACGTCGTTGCTGCGGCGCACCACCGTCAGATCCCGGCGTCCGTCGGCGACCCGGCCCGCGACCGCACCGACATTGGACGCCACGTCGATCTGTCCGGCCATCACCGCGTTGCTCAATGCGGTGATGCTCTCGAAGCGGTGCACCTCGACGGCGTCCAGGCGTGGCGCACCTCCGTGCCAGCGGTCGTTGCGCACCAGGCGAGCGTTGCCATCGTTGTAGGACTCGACCTTGAACGGGCCGCTGCCCACTGCGGTGGTGAAATCCGTCGTCCCGTTCTTGACCGTGAAGGTCATCAGCCGAAGCAGTAGCGGCAGATCACGATTGGGCACGGCGGTCGTCACGATGACCACGCCGGGTCCGTCGGCGGCGATCGCCTCGCCCGAGGCGACGGGAACCTTTGTCTCCCCTGCGATCTCGTGCAACCGCCGCAACGACCACACCACATCGTCGGAGGTGACCAGGCTGCCGTCGTGGAACACCGCACCGGGCGCAATTGTGAATCGCCACTGCCGCGGATCCGCCAGCTGAGTCCACGCCGACGCCAACCGCGGTGCCACGTTCGGATTGGCACCAGGCACCGTCAACGGATCGAAAACCAGTGAGGCGATCAGGAAGTCGCTCTCATTGCTGAGCGTCTTGTGCGGATCACGCTCGATCTTGGACGCCTTGCCCAGCGCACCGACCCGCAATGTTCCACCCGAGCGCGGACTCGACGACGAACCTGACGATCCGCATGCCGTTGTCGCGAACAAAGCCCCGGCACCCAGGCCGCTGGCTGCGATGAATTGCCGACGAGAAAGCTTCACGAACGCACCTTCACCTAAACCGTCTCAAGTATGGGATGCCTAACCTAACTCACCCTTCGGGCCCCACGCGAACAAATCCGCAATCACCCTCACTCCAGGGTTCACGTCGATGCACAAACACACTGAGAGGACGCTGAGAAGCAAAGGTTAGGCTGCACTATCTTTCCCCCTTTAGGTAATGCTAACCTCCGCTCGTGCGGTGATTCTGCCGCGAGTGTTGCAGGAAATGGGCAGGTCGATGATCGTATCGAGTGGTCGTGTGCGCGCGGTGGGGTGCGCGGTAGCGGGGTTGGTCGCCGTGGCAGGGGTCGCGGGTTGTGGGTCCTCGGACAAGTCGAAGGATCCGGCGGGTATCGCGCCGACCTCTCAGGCCGCCGACGCATCGTCGATCGATGAGCAGTCGGCCGCTTCGGTCCTGGATCCGGAGCCGGGCGCGTTCCTGCACGGCAAGACCACGCTGACCACGCTCGCCTCGACCACACCCGCCAATGGCGACGCGAACCCGTATGCGGTGCTGCCGATCACCCGTGCGGGCGGGTCGCTGGCCGCGGGCGACGTCCTGGTCGACAACTTCAACGACAAGACCAACAACCAGGGCACCGGCACCACCATCGTGGATGTGCATCCGGACAAGTCGGTGACGGTGTTCGCCGACATCCCGAAGAATCTCGCTGGCTGCCCAGGCGGTATCGGCCTGACGACCGCGATGGTGCAACTGTCGACCGGCTGGGTGCTGGTCGGCAGTCTGCCCACCACCGACGGCAAGATCGGCACCACGGGCGCGGGCTGCCTGATCGAACTGGATCCGACCGGCAAGGTCGCGGGCACGATCACCGATCCGCACCTGAACGGACCGTGGGATGCCGCGCTCGCCGACAACGGTGACACCGCAACCCTGTTCGTCTCCAACACCCTGGGCGGTGTGAAGGACGCAAAGGGCAAGTCGGTCGAGCAGGGCACCGTGGTCCGCTTGTCGCTGGCCCAGACCGCCACCACACCCCCGCATGTCACCGGGGCGACCGAGGTGGCCACCGGGCTGCTCGAGCGCGAGGACGCCGGTGCCCTGGTGAAGGGCCCGACCGGCGTGGCCTTGGACCGCGCGGGCAACCTCTACATCGGTGACAATGTTGGCAACCGGATCGCGAAGGTGCCGAACGCGCTGACCCGCACCGACTCCGCGGGCCGGGGGGAAACGCTCAGCGCCGACGGCCAGCTGGCCAACCCGCTCGCGGTGCGGATCGCTCCGAACGGGAATATCCTGGCGGCCAATGCCACCAATGGCAAGATCGTCGAAATCGCCCCGGACGGACGGCAGGTCGGCGAGTTCTATGCCATCCACGACGAGGCCCAGCACCCGGCCGGAAACGGCGACCTGTTCGGCATCGCGGTCGAATCCAACGGCGCCGGTGTGCTGTTCGTCGGCGACGACAACAACACCCTGTCCGTGTTGCGCTGATGAGCGGCATGGATCGTCGCTCGGTCCTGCGTCGCGGGCTGCTCTTCGGCTCCGGCGCGGCGGCCGCGGGCGCGATCGGCGCGGCCGCGGACCGCTGGGTCGGACACCGTGACACGGCTTCGGATACCGAACCGTTCTGGGGCGCACACCAATCCGGCATCGTCACCGGCACCCAGCGGCATGCGGTGCTGGCCTCGTTCGACCTGTACTCCAGCGACCGCGCCGACATCGTCGAGGTCCTGAAGCGATGGACCACCCTCGCCGCCGCCCTGAGCCAGGGGCGGTCGGTGCAGGTGCCGACCTATCAGGGCAAGGGCTCCCCCGCCGACGCCTTCGCCGCCGATTCCCACCCGCCGACACCGGACGATTCGCTCGACGCCTGGCAGCTCGGGGCCCAGCGGCTCACGCTCACAATCGGATTCGGCGCGGGCATGTTCGTCAAGGACGGCAAGGACCGCTACGGCCTGGCGAGCAAGCGGCCAACGCAGCTGGTCGACCTGCCGCGCTTTCCCGGCGATCAGATCGACCAGGCGGCCAGCCACGGCGACCTGTTCGTCCAGGCGTGTGCCGACGACCCCCAGGTCGCCTTCCACGCCGTGCGCAGCCTGGCCCGCATCGCACCCGATGTGGCCACCCTGCGCTGGACCCAGATTGGCTTCTCGCCCGCCGACACCGGCGGCACGCCACGGAATCTGATGGGGTTCAAGGACGGGACCGTGAACTCCAACGGCCACCCGCCCGCGGATCTGGACGCCACCGTCTGGTCCGGCAATGAGGGTCCGGATTGGATGCGCGGCGGCAGCTACCTGGTCTACCGGCGTATCCGGATCTCGCTGGAGCGGTGGGACCGGCTCGACCCGGGGGTGCAGTCGCGCATGGTCGGCCGCGACAAGATCAGCGGCGCACCCCTGGGCGGCAGCCACGAGTTCGACACCAGGAACTTCGCGGCCAAAGACGCACAAGGCAACCCGGTGATCCCGGCGGACGCGCACGTGCGGCTCGCGGCACCGGAGAACAATGACGGCGCGGTCATGTTGCGGCGCGCGTTCTCCTACAACAACGGCACCACCCCGTTCACCGAACGCTGGCCACCGTGGCGGCAGACCCTCGCCTACGACGCCGGTCTGCTGTTCCTCGCCTATCAGAAGGATCCGCGCACCAGCTTCATCCCGGTCAACCAGAAACTGGCCGTCAGCGACGCCATGAGCCAATTCACCACGCACACGGCCACCGGCATCTTCGCCGTGCCGCCCGGCGCGCGCGACGACGGCGACTACATCGGATCCGCGCTGTTCACCTGAACCGCGCCACCACAATTCAGCCCACACTCGAACGCAAGTTCTTTTCGGAGGTTCCCATGTCCCGCTCCCTTCGCACCGTCGTGGCGCTCGCCGCGGCCTCGGCGGCCGTGCTGTCCATCGCCGGGTGCTCCGGCAGCAAGTCCTCGTCGGACTCGATCACCCTCTACAGCGGCCAGCACGAGCAGACCGTGACCGCGCTGGTCAAGGACTTCCAGCAGCGCACCGGCGTGAGCGTGAACGTGCGCTCCGGCGATGAGGCGGAGCTCGCCAACCAGATCCTGTCCGAGGGCGACGCCACCCCCGCCGACGCCTACTTCGCCGAGAACCCGCCCGCCCTGAACCTGTTGGAAGGCAAGAACAAACTTGCCAAGGTCGATGACTCGACGCTGTCGGCGATGCCCGCCGGGGTCAGCTCCGACAAGGGCGACTGGGTGGCGGTGTCGGCGCGCTCGGCCGCGTTCGTCTACAACACCGGCAAGCTCCAGGCCGCGCAGGCGCCGACCTCGGTGAAGGATCTGGCCACCCCCGCGTGGAAGGGCCGCCTCGGTGTCGCGCCGAGCGAGACCGACTTCGCGCCGATCGTGTCGCGCATGATCACCGCGTCGGGCGTGCCCGCCACCCGCGCCTGGCTGCAGGGGCTCAAGGACAACGGCAAGGTCTACGAGAGCAATGAGGACCTGATCGCCGCGGTCGACCGCGGTGAGGTCGACGGCGGCGTGGTCGATCACTACTACTGGTACCGCCTGCGCGAGGAGAAGGGCGAAGGCAACATCCACAGCGCGCTGTCCTACTTCGCCCAGGGCGATCCCGGTGCACTCGTGGACATCTCGGGCGCGGCGGTGCTGGCGTCGAGCAAGCACCAGACCGCGGCGCAGAAGTGGCTGGCCTACCTGGTCAGCCAGCCCGCCCAGCAGATCATCGCCACCTCCGAAAGCTTCGAATACCCGCTGGTCTCCGGCGTCACCGACACGCGACTGACCCGATCCCTGCAGGACTCCGGCCCGATCGCCAAGGCCAGTGACCTGGGCGACGGCAGCCAGGCCATCGAGCTCATGCAGGAAACCGGCCTGCTGTCGTGACACTCCCCGCAGCCGAGCGAGTGCGCGCATTCCCTATTCGGGAATGGGCACGCCGCCCGCTGCCCGGTCTCGGCGTGGTCGCCGGGCTGATCACCCTGCTGGTGATCAGCCCGCTGATCTTCGTTGTGCTGCAGGCGTATCACTCCGGATGGCGCGCCGTGCACCGGCTGCTCGGCCGCCCGCTGATGGCGACCCTGCTCTGGCACACGCTGAGCCTGGCGGTGGTCGTCACGCTGATCACCGCGCTGATCGGATTCGCCGCGGCCTGGCTCGTCGAGCGCACCGATCTGCCCGGGAAACGGTGGTGGACAGTCGTTTTGACCATGCCGCTCGCGGTGCCGGAGTTCGTCCACGGCTACTGCTGGGTGTCGCTGTTCCCCTCCGTGCACGGCTTCTGGGGCGCGGTGCTGATCGAATCCGCGTTGTACCCACTGGTTTTCCTGCCGGTCGCCGCTGTGCTGCGACGCGGGGACGGATCGGCCGAAGAGGTCGCGCGCAGCCTCGGTCACGGCCCGATCGCCACGATGTGGCGGGTGACACTTCCGCTGACGAGGCCCGCGCTGGCCGGTGGCGCACTGCTGGTGTCGCTGTACCTGCTCGGGGAATACGGCGCGTTCGCGATGGTCCGGTTCACCACCTTCGCCACCGCCATCTACACCCAGTACGCGACGGCCTTCGACACCGCGTCGGCCAGCATGCTCACCCTGGTCCTGATCGGCCTGGCGCTGCTGGTCGTGACAGCGGAAGCGCGCGTGGGGCGACGCGGACGGATCGTCACCACGGGCACGACGGGCCGCGCCTGCCCGCCGATCGCGTTGGGCTGGGCGACGATTCCCGTGATCCTCGGTCTACTGTCGGTGACCGCGATCACGCTGGGCGTCCCGATCTTCGCCCTCGGCTACTGGTTGGTGCGCGGCAACTCGAGCACCCTGCCGCCCGCCTCGATCTGGGCGCAGACCATGACGACCGTCGGCTACGCCCTCACCGCGGCCGTGACCGCGACCGTGGCCGCCGTCCCGGTCGCGCTGTACGCGTGGCGGCGTGACACCAGACTGGCGCGCGGTATCGAACGTGCCGCCTACCTGACCCGGGCGCTGCCGGGCATCGCCGTCGCTTTGGCGGTGGTGTACTTCGGTATTCGCTACGCGCAGCCGCTGTATCAGCAGCCGCCGATGCTGGTGGCCGGGTACGTCGTGCTGTTCTTCCCCCTCGCCCTCACCGCGGTCCGCGCATCGCTGGCCCAGGTGCCACCCGGCGTGGAGGAGGTCGCCCGATCTCTGGGCACCCGCTGGTGGATGGTGCTCGGGCGGGTCACCCTGCCGCTCATCGCCCCGGGGCTCGGGGCCGCCTTCGCCATGGTCGCGCTGACCGCCACGACGGAGTTGACCGCCACCCTCTTGTTGCGGCCCACCGGAACCCAGACCCTGGCCACCCAATTCTGGGTCTACACCTCGGGATTGGCGTGGGGCGCGGCCGCACCGTACGCCGTGGTGATGACCGCTCTCTCGATCCCGGCTGTGCTGATGGTGGCCACACGAACCTTGCGCACGGAAGAAGGTGCCCGATGACCGGCGTCAAAATCGCCAATCTGACCGCGATCCATGGCCGTAACACCGTTCTGCACGGTGTGGACCTCGCTGTCGACGACGGCGCGCTCGCCTGCGTCCTCGGCCCGTCCGGCTGCGGCAAATCCACCCTGCTTCGCGTCATCGCCGGATTCCACCGCGCGCACGGCGGCACCGTCACCGTCGGCGGCCGCGTCCTCGACGACGGCCGCACCCACGTTCCCGCCGAACAGCGACGCATCGGCTACGTGCCCCAGAGCGGCGCGCTGTTCCCGCATCTGAGCGTCGCCGCCAATATCGGCTTCGGCCTGGCCCGCGCGAAACGCAACGACCGTATCGACGAGATGCTGGATCTGGTCGGCCTCAACGGATTCGGCGACCGCCACCCTTACCAGCTCTCCGGCGGGCAACAACAACGCGTCGCCCTTGCCCGCGCCCTGGCCCCGCGCCCAGACCTGCTGCTGCTCGACGAACCGTTCTCCGCACTCGACGCCGCACTCCGCGCCGACCTGCGCACCGAAGTCGCCGACCTGCTGCACCAGACCCGCGCCACAGCCATCCTGGTCACCCACGACGTCGACGAGGCACTCGCCTTCGCCGACCTCATCGCGGTATTGCGCGAAGGATGCATCGCCCAAGCAGGCGAACCCCACGAACTGTTCCACCACCCCGTCGACGCCGAGGTGGCCCGCACCCTGGGCGAGGCCAACCTGATCCCCACGGAACCGGCGACGCTGACCGCACTCGGCCTCCAAGCGACCGCCGCACCGGGGTCATACCTCCTGGTCCGGCCGCCACAACTCCGGCTCAGCGACGAGCCCGCACCGGCGTCAGTGCCTTGCCGCATCGAGCGCAGCCACTTCCGTGGCTACGACCACCGCGTCGAGCTCACGCCGGAATCTGGTGTCGCCCTTCCAAATCGACTCATCGCCTATGCGGCCGCCGACTCGGCTCCCCCGCCCGTGGGCACTGTCGTCAACGTCCAGGTCAGTGGAGAGCCACACCTACTACAGCCGAAGACCGGCCGATGAGCGATACCCGGCCCCATTGATCGTGCTGGTGTCGAGCGAGGGTAATGAGGGATCTTCGCTCGACACCAGCGCCCCCGCTGCTACCGTGCGTCAGTCCGCAGCCGCTGCCGGACCGTCGGTAACGAAGAGATTGACCTTGTAGCTTCGCACGGGGGCAGTCCAGCCAATCGCCTTGAGGCCCAGCCGGTATCGGATCGGCCAGGTGGAGGCGAGAGCTCGCTGCGGGGTGGCGAAGGTCCGCGATTCACGACGCCGCACGCCATGCGATTCGAGCGTACGCGGGTCGTCGCAGATCCACTGCATGCGCGCGGAGACGGCTCAGAACACCGGGTTGCGGTCCTGAGTGTTCATCATCAGCGATCCGGCGGTATCGAACGCAGAACCAGGCCCGCTTCGGTCGCCCGTTGCGCCCAATCACCGGCGCGATCGGCCATAGCTTCCGCCGAGAATCCGACGAACTTCAGCGTGGGATTGCGGCCCGAGTCCGGGTGTCGAGAAACGTGTTCGGCGGTGGGCCGGCCGGACTGCGTGGTGCGCAGGGTTGCGAGTCACCGTCAGGCGTGGGCTGGACGGCGACGGCCGATGAGGGCACCCAGCCCGGCAACGGCGAGGGCCGGGATGATGAGTACCAGTAGCGTTGCGGCGCCTGCGAACCCGCCGGGCTGCGGCACCGTCGCCCGCGGATTCATGATCAGCGTCGATGCGCTGGCGACCGCCAGGGCCGAACCCAGCACGGCACCCGATAGCCAGGCCCGCCGTGGCACCGCGAGCCCGAGCACGAACGCCGCGATCATCAGCACCAGCACCACGACCTGGGACGAGTCGTCGGAGGTCGCGAAGTAGTTGGTAGCGATCACGATCGCAGCCGCCGCAGCGAGCCCGAACGGGTAGAGCATCCTGTGCATGATCACCTCTCGAAGAACGAACCACACCACTCCGGCCCGCCAGCGGGCCCGTTCGGTGTCGGGCAGATACTCCGCTTCGGCCAGCAGAGCATCGGCGAATTCCCTTCGCTGGGGCGGCAACAACCGCATCAGCCACCGACCCCACTGGGCCATCACGCCTCCCCCAGGACCGGGCGCCCCAGTGGCCGCCGCACGGCCTCCTTCACGAATTCGGCTGACTCGGCCGCGATTTCCGCGCCCGCGGCGGTCAGTCGGTACAGATGCCGCGGTGGCCTTCCCGCCGGCCGGCTGTCCTCCCACCGGGTTTCCAGCAACCCGCCGTCCGATAGCCGAGCAAGAAGTGGTAACACCGTCATTCCCGTCGCACAGGCGCGGTTCGGATTCGGCCGAACCGGGTCCAGCGACGGAGCCGAAGGTGGAGGCGCCGACGTATGCCCCCTGGGCTACATCGAGATCCGCGACGGCACGGCCAACGCATAACTCCACAAACACCTGCTTGTAGTCGGTATCTGAATTTCCCGCGGACCCGCCGTCTCGCAACCGAGTGTCCTCTTCTGGCTCCCGCGCTGACCGATCCGGCGGGCGCGAGGCGCTGGCGCCCGGAACCTGTTGCGGTGCAGAAAGTCGGCTATTGCCGATAGGGGAACATTCTGGCCGCAGTACATTCTGGCAATGGCGGATTTCCCCGAAGCCAGGTTCACGATCACCAACGTCGAGACCGGACGCAGCGTCCGCGTGTTTCTCGGCGTGATGAAAGACGCGGGCGACGACGAGGAAGGCGCCGAATACCTTCCGTCGGGGCCGGATGCTCCGACGGTCGGGATGGGTGTCGACGACGGCAGCATCGAATACCAGTGGTATTACGACACTGCCCTCGACCCCATCGACGGGGTGCCGGTCGGCCGGATCGTCAGCGAAGCGGTGCAGCGGAAACAGGACATGGGCGAGATGTGTGTCTGGATCGTCAGCGAAGGTAGCCGGGAGGATATCGCTGCCGAGCTTCGTGTGGAGCGGGCCGGGCAACGAGAACTCGACCGGCTTTCGCGTCTGCCCGCGCCCCCGCAGTGGAACGCCGGGAACGAGCAGTGGGCGGATCTCTATCAGTGGTCGGGGTGGAGCTGGAATGAAGGCTATGTCGAATCAGCCGGTGCGGACACTACGCTCGGCGAGGGGATCCGGCGCGATCTGATGTTCACGGCAGGTAGCCGCTGGGACGGAGATACGACCGGCCTGATCGAAGCACTCGCGGCATACCACCTCGTGGCCGACACCGACGCGAAGGAGAATCCGCCCCTGCCGGACCAGGCGGCCGAAGATGAGACAACCTTCACCGTTGTTTCGCCAATGATATTGCACAGCAACGTGTTCAAGCGCTTGGAGTCGATGAGCTGTCGATGGGTGACCGATGGTACCCGCATCTGGGCTGCTGATGACCGGTCCGGCATGGAGGTGGACGACACCTACTGGACCGATATGGACGGCACATTGACGGGCTGCACCAAGGGCAGTCCGGGCCAAGCCTGGAGGATCGATTGCGTGTAGCTTCGACCCGGGCCGACCGACCGGCTCGAGATTCAGCCCAAAGGGTTGTCTTGCAGTGACAAACCTCTTCTACCAGGCGCTCCGCGGCGCCAACCACGACACACCAAGCCTCGCAATGCCATTCACTTGACATCACACCTCAACCTCTGAGCCGGAATTCGTGGCAGCGGTAGCAGACTCGTGGGAACCGTGACGGTCGGCGAACCGCGGCTGGATCGCACGCTCGAGTAGTCAGGCCGTGAAGAACAGGGCGGCACCGAAGGCATCACGGGCGGAGACGAAGAACCCGTCGGAGGTGCCCCGGGTCGCCGTGCCGCCCGCCTCGACGAGTTCGCGAGCGCGGACAGCGTCGGCGACCCGAATCGTCATCGCAGCCAGATACGAAGCGGCGGGGGCGGGTTCGCCGGGGAGCACTTCCTCGGCGGCGGTGGCACGGACGAGTTCGACTTGGACAGAACCGGCGTCGAGCAGGGTGAGCGGACCCTTCTGGTAAGGGGGCCGGCCCAGGATCAGGGAGTACCTGTCGACGATCCCTTCGAATTCCCGGTCCTCGGCGACGATAAGCACCGCTGCGACACCGAGCGCACCGTTGGCGTGGTCGAGATACCGCGGTTGGTGAACGTATTCGCGGGTGAGATGCTGCGCGAGTCCCAGATGCCCCTCTGGCGTCGAGCGCGGATCGATGTGCACCGCGCGGGCCCGCACGGTGCGGACGCCCAGCTCGGTATCGATGTCGCGCGCCAGATCCAGCACACCCGAGGTGGGCAGCCCGTGCTCGGTCAGCCGGTGATCGGTGGCCGCCGCATCGATGGTCTCGAGATTGAGTATGCGGAATCCCTCGTACTCGTCGGCCATCGACCTGGTATGCCAGGGATCCGGCGCCGTGTCATCGACGATGCCGAGCAATTCGATGTAGGAATCACCGAACAGCGCGCACAGGTTGGCGGTGCATCCGGGCACGGGCGGCTGACCGGGTCCTGCGCTGAGCAGATGCCTCGACCGTGGGCTCAGCGTGAAACCGAGTGCGGTGTAGCGGTGTTCGAGTCCGTCGAGGTTGCGGGTGAGGATGCCGGCGTGGTGCAGACCGTGGATGTCATCTGTCATGACGCCGATCTTTGGTGGGAACCGTACTGGCGTCGATGAAATCGGCGAGCGGCGCCGCAATCCGACACCACCCTATGCTGGCCTGGTGGATCTCGTCATGCTCGACGCCGTCGATCTCGGGCTGCTGCACGCCCTGCAGATCGACGGACGAGCCCCGTTCAGCAGGATCGCCGCGGTCCTCGATATTTCCGACCGCACCGCCGCACGGCGTTTCGCCCGTCTGCGGGCACACGGGCTGCTACGTGTGACCGCCGTGCCGGACAGTCGCCGCCTGGGTCAGGCGGAATGGCTGGTCCGTTTGCGGGTTCACCCGGACAGCGCCCGATCACTCGCGCGGGGCTTGGCGAACCGGCCGGACACCTCGTGGGTGACCGTGCTCTCCGGCGGGGCCGAGGTGAACGCGATCTTCCGAGTCCCCGGCGAACAGACGCCGCCGCTCGAGACCATCGCCCCCATGTGGATGACGCTGGCAGCGGTGATGCCGACCCGCGCGGGCAGCGGATCGTTGGCCGCCAACAACGTGTTGTGCGTGTGCATCACGCCCTTCGGCTCACCGGTGGTACCGGAGGTGAAGATCACCAATGTGATGTCGTTGGGGTCGGGGCGGTAAGTCTCGAGCTCGGCCGCGTCGCGGCGATCTTCCCAGGCCGTGGCCGCGAACTCGTCCCAGCTCGACCCGACGACCAGCACGTGTTCGAGATCCGGCAGCTGCGGACGCAGGCGCTCTGCCATCGCCGGATAGTCGAAACCACGGAATTCCCGCGGCACGACAAGGACTTTCGACCGGGCAGCCCCATCATGAAACCGAGCTCGCGTTCGCGATAGATCGGGATCAGCGGATTGCTGACCGCCCCGATCCGGCAGGCGGCCAGATGGATCGTGATCGACTCGATCCAGTTCGGCAGCTGGTAGGACACCACATCCCCAGGCCGCACACCGAGTTCCAGTAGTCCCAGCGCGCAGCGGTCGACCGATTTCCACAACTTGGCGTAGGTGATACTGCGGCGCGAATCGATGAACGCGGTCTTCTCAGGGGTTCGCCCCACCGCTTTGCGCAGGCATTCGATGATGGTGCGGTTCCGCCAATATCCCTGGCGGGTATAGGTTTCGATCTGCTCGTCGTTGAGGATCGTCTCGAACATGCCGGTCTCCGGGTCAGATCATGGTGAGGCCGCCGCTGACGCTGACGGTCTGGCCGGTGATGAAGGCGGCCTCGTCGGAGGCCAGGAAGGCGACCAGGTTGGCGAGGTCGCCGGGTTGTCCGAGCCGCCGGAACGGAATGGCCCGGGTCAGCGCGTTGCGCAGTTTCGGGTCGTCACCGCCGATCGATGCGAACAGAGCCGTATCGGTGGGTCCGGGACACACCGAATTGACGGTGATCTGGTGCCGGGCGACCTCGCGGGCGATCGACTTGCCGAAGGCGATGACGCCGCCCTTGGTGGCCGAGTACACGGCCTCCCCGGAGGAACCGACGCGGCCGGCGTCAGACGCGATGTTCACCACCGCACCCGCGCCGCGTCCGATCATGTGCGGCAGCACCGCTTTCACCGTGTTGAGGACACCGTAGAGATTGATCCGGATGACCCGGTCCCAGTCGGCCGGGTCGGAATCGACGAACGGACTCGCCTTGTCCCAGCTGGCATTGTTGACCAGCACGTCGATACGCCCGAAGCGGTCGATCACGTGATCGACCATCTGCCGTACCGATTCCGCGTGGTCACGTCGGCCCGCATGCCGACGGCCGGATCACCCAGCGCCGCTGCGGTCTTCGCCGCGCTGTCCGCGTCGATATCGGTGACCACCACCGTCGCGCCCTCCAGGGCGAGCTTCTCGGCGATGCCGCGCCCGATGCCCTGTCCCGCGCCGGTGACGATGATGACCTTGTCGTTCAATTTGCCCATAGGGGTTGTCCTCTCGAAGGTGGCTCAGGGCGCAAAAGCGCGGCCGAGCAGATTCCGGGCGATGACGAGTTTCGACGCCTGCGCGGTGCCGTCACCGATCTCCAGGCCGATCACGTCACGCAACCGCTGGCCGATCGGGCTCTCGGTGGAGTAGCCCAGGTGGCCGAAGGTCAGCAGGCACTGGTGGATGGTGTCGACGGCGAGCTTCGGAGCCCAGAACTTGGCCATCGCGGCCTCGGTACTGTGCTCGAGGCCGTTGTCCTTGCGCCACAACGCCTCATAGCAGAGATGGCGCGCGGCCCGCACATAGGTCGCCTGCTCGGCGAGCGGAAACGCCACGCCCTGGAAGGTTCCGATCGGCCGGCCGAACGCGGCGCGGTCGCGAGCCCATTGCAAGGCCTCGTCCAGAGACGCTTGCGCCGCACCGAGACAGGCGAGCCCGATGATGGCGCGCAAGTAGTCGAATCCCTGCATGACCGAGACGAATCCCTCGCCCTGCGCGCCGATGAGCTGGTCTCCGCGCACCGGCAGACCGTCGAAGTGCAGCGACGCCCGGCCGATGGACCGGCTGCCGAGATCGTCGAACCCCGAGCGTGAGACGTATCTTTCGTCGAGTTCGACACAGAACGCGCTGACCCCGCGCGCCGGGACCGCCGGTCCGGGCCAGCACCAGCGCGGTGTGCGCCGACATGCCGAGGGTGATCGAGGTCTTCTCGCCGCTGATCTGCCACCCGTCGCCGTCCGGCACGGCCTTCGTCTCGAGCGCCGCGGCATCGGTGCCGTGTTCGGGTTCGGTGACGCAGAACGCGGGCAGGACCTCGCCCGACGCGATCGGGGGCAGCCAGGCCGCCTGCTGCTGTTCGGTGGCGTTGCGCGACAGGATGTCACTGATCAGCGCGTTGACCACGATGAGATAGCCCGCGTTGAAGTCGCCGCGCGCGATCTCCTCGGCGGCCAGGCCCGCCACGACCGCGCTCGACTCCTGACCGCCGTGCCGCTCCGGAATGCGTAGTCCGGTCAATCCCATCCTGGCCATGCCGGCGATCAGACCGGGGCGCAGCCGGGCCGCCTTGTCGTCGGATTGGTAATGCGGCGCAAGACTTTTCGCGGTGAATCGGCGTAATTCGTGACCGTAGGCCAGTTCCTCGTCGGAGAATCCGAAGTCCATCAGTAGTGCCAGTCGACGTGGGCGGCGAATTCGGCGGGGCGTTTCTCCGCGAAGGCCGCCGCGCCCTCCCGGCCCTCCGGCGAGGCGGTGAACAGGTCCAGGGCCGTCATGGCCATATTTGACAGACCGGCCTGATGGTCGGTGTCGGCGTTGAAGGACTGCTTCAGGAACCGGATTGCGGTAGGGCTCTTCTCGGCGACCTCGGCGGCCCACGCCTTCGCCGTCGCCATCAACTCCGCGGCCGGTACGACCAGGTTCACCAGACCCATGCGCTCGGCCTCGCCCGCCGAATACAACCGGCACCAGAACCAGATCTCACGGGCCTTCTTCTCACCGACGACACGGGCGAGATAGGCAGAACCGAACCCGGCGTCGAACGAACCGACCCGCGGGCCGGCCTGACCGAACCGGGCGGTGTCCGCGGCGATCGAGACATCGCAGAGCACGTGCAGCACGTGCCCGCCCCCCACCGCCAGACCGTTCACGGCCGCGATCACCGGCTTGGGAATGTCGCGAATCAGCTTGTGCAGGTAGCCGATTTCGAACATGCCGCTCTCGGTCGGCCCATAGTCGCCGGTTTCCGCGCGCTGCTTCACGTCGCCGCCGTCAGGGCCCGGCGAGTACCGACGCATGGGCAACGGGCGAGAGGGCTGCTGTCACCAGCCGCTTTCCGCGATGACGGCTCCGTCCGCGGGAATACCGCGCCAGCCGTCGGTCTCGTACCGCACCTCGGCCGAGCAGGTGACCGCACCGCGCACGGTGTCCCAGGTCAGCACGGCCGTGCGCGTATCAGCGGAGAAGACAGGGGCTCTCACCCGGAGTCAGAGGGCCGCGACGACACAGGCACCGATGAAGACAACCTGCACCAGCGTGCGGAGTGGCAGTGGCATGGACTGGATCCCCTCGCCGGTGCGCGCGGCGCGGACATTCGCGGGGAAGATCGCCACCAGCAGGATCGCCAGGCCGACCGCGGCCGCCGGGGCGAGCAAGGGGATGAGAAGGCCGACAGCGCCCAGGATTTCGAGTACGCCGGTGAAAGTGACCACAGCACTCGCGTTGGCGAACACCGGCGGGACCATGGCGATCAGGGCATCGCGGCGGGGTTGCAGGAAATGGGCGCTGGCGCCGAGCAGGAACATGATGGCCAGGCCGCATCGAGCGGCGTGCGGCCACGAGTCGAGCCAGGTGGACCAGCCCAGCCGGCCCGCGAATCGAGTTGCGGCGGTGACGAGAACGAAAGCGATGGTCGGCGCCATGACGGGCTCCTGAAGCGGGCCGAGGTGAAACTTGACAGTGGCTAGATTAGGCAGGACCGCGAAACTTGTCAATGGCAAGATATTGGTCGATCCTTACTGCATGTCCAAGAGCGCCTACCACCACGGCGATCTGAAGGCCACGCTGCTCGCGGCGGCCGCCGACCAGGTCGCGAACGACGGTGTCGACTCGATATCGCTCCGCGCCCTGGCCCAGCGCGTCGGCGTCTCACACGCGGCGCCCGCCCATCATTTCGGAAACCGCCAGGGCCTGTTCACCGAACTCGCCATCGAGGGGTACGGCCTGCTCGAACAGGAACTACACTCCGCCGCAGGCAATTTCCGCGAGATGGCGGTCGCCTACATCCGATTCATGCTGCAGCACCCCGGTCATTTCGACGTCATGTTCCGAACCGATCTCCTGGCCGCGGATGACGAACGCCTGATCGCGGCACGCGAGGGATCGGGACGCGAATTACGCACCGGTGTCACAGAATTGGACAACCCCGTAGCGGACTCGAGGGCAACCCAGCTCGCCGCCTGGTCCCTGGTACACGGCTTCGCCGCGCTCTGGCGCGCAGGCGCGCTCACCCAGAGCGAACTCGGCGCAGAGAACCCCGAGGAACTGGCCCGCTACATGGTCGCGGCCGTCGACCTCAGATAGACGGTCCACGAGATCACCGCCACAGCACCGGGTCGCCGACCCCCGCCTCGGACCCAATCGGCTCCACGAGGCTGCCTCGCCCGGACTTGGACGGGCGCAGTGTTGGCCAGCGCGGTCGCCGTACTGGCGGGCGGCGAGCTGGGCGCAGCTCGTCGGCGGTTCCGCAACTGACGAGCAGCAGAGCGGAAACGTGAACGGAAGTGCGCCAGGGGCTCTCATCCGGTCCGCTCGGTGAACGTGCGGCGAGAGTTCAGCAACGCTGCCGCGGGTCTATGCATGCGGACAATTCGGGCACGTATTATCCGCTGACGTTCTGAGCCTTGTAGTTCACGACGAGCAGCGAGCCCTCGGGCCCGGGGTCGTCCTCGGTCCGGATCGTGTGCCACTCGCCTTCGGTGAGGCAGTACACATCGCAGTGCGTCACGAGCACGGCGATGTCCTCGCCGCTCAGGTGTCCTACACCGGGTAGAAAGACTGCGTCGGCATCCTCTCGGATGATCCGATTGACCATTTGTACATAGTTGCCTTCGCGGTGTGCATCGGCGAAGAACGTCGCTGCCCATGTGAAGCCGAGGCGAATGGCCTCGCGCTCCATCTCGGCCTCATGCGTGCGGACGTGTTCACCGGAGGTAGACCGGAGGATGAATCCGATCGCTCGCATCATCGTGGCACCCCTGTGTATTCCTGATATCCCGCTCGGCAGATCGTGAGTCGGCCACGGTCGGTCGAGCGCCATCGCGCCGGACCTTGCACAGTCGCAACCGCAAGGCCGGTCCGCACCAGGCGGAGCAGCGCGCGGCGGATCGATGTCTCGGGCAGCCCTGTTTCGCGGCTGAGCTCCCGCACGGTGAGTGCACTCTCGACGCTCGAAATACGAAGTGCGCCAAGAACTCTTGCTTCGGGCTCGGTTAAGGCCATGGTCGTCCCCGTTGTCTCGTCGTCCTCGTTGCCTGGGCGGCGGCTCGGGACCGCGACGACGAGCACCGGCCCCAAGCGCCTACCGCGACGGTAGGAGTCGGGCGCAGGCCCCGGCGAGGAGTTTGCAAGAACTTGGAAGAATTCCCCAAGAGCTAACCAGGTTCTTGCACACGGCGGATGATGGGAATGCGTGGGAACACCGCGCATTCAACAATTGAGGGAGCCGAATCATGCGGCTGACATTCCTTGGCAAGGGCGGGTCCGGAGATCGTGATTGCCCGACCCTGTACGCCACCGACCACGACAGTTTTCTCGTCCAGGGCTGGAAGACCGACCGAACCGACACGATCGAAATCCCGCATCTACTGCCAGGTTTCGCGGACCCCGATACGTTCATCGGTGCGACCATGACCGACACCGGGCGCGGCACGTTCACGGTGTCGGGCCGACCGATCACCGACGCCGAAACGCTGTGCCAGCTCGCCTTGGCAGCCGATGAGACCGCGGTCGAGGTGCCGAAGCGAGAGAGGACGTTCTACGGTGTTGATAGTCCACGGACCCACCGGTGATGATCTGTTCCGTGAAGCGCAGCGCGAGGCCTTTCACCTCGAGGTGCGCGATACGTACGCGGTCGCGTCGGAATCCGAAGGGCTGAGACGATTTTTGGCAGGTGAGCCCGCTGCGACCGACTACGACGAGCGGCCGTGGGCGCAGTTCATGCGGGATACAACCGGCCGCGGCGTCGCGGTGCGTAGGGTGCGAGTCGTGACCGTCCCGCACTCGGATTATCAGCGGTGGTTGCTGTCGATCACCGGCAGCAATATCGCCGTCGGCGAAGACATCCGGTACGTCCCGCGGCATCTCGCCGGAGATATCCCGCCGGATGACTGGTGGTTGTTCGACGACGTACTCGTCGCGTACAACCTCGTCGACGACGACGGTCGACCCGCCGGAATGGCGATAACCAGCGACGTGAACATCGCGGCGTACTGCCGCGGTGTGCGGGACCGGCTCTGGTCCATCGCGACGCCGTATGCCGAGTACGTCGACTCCGTCCTCCGGTGACGAACGCTGCCCAGGACGCCCGGGAAGCCCTCGGCCAATGTTTGCGCGAGATCAGGCGCAGGGCAGGGCTTTCCGGACGTCAGCTCGCCAAGCTGGCGGGCTGGCACGAGTCCAAGGTGTCCAAGCTCGAGTACGGCAAATTGCGCGTGTCCGACGCCGACGTACGCGCCTACTGCACGCACGCCCACGCCGAGGACCAGCTCGACGACCTGCTCGCCACGCTGCACAACATCGACGCCGCGTACATGGAAATGCGGCGCTTGCTCAGCGGCGGCACTGGGCGCAGCCAAGATGTATTGGTCCGGCTCGCCGAACGGACCAGACTCACCCGCATCTATCAAAACGTGCTTGTCCCGGGCATATTGCAGACACCGGAGTACGCACGGGCAATCCTGGAACGGTCCATCACCCGGCACGGATTGACCGACGACATCGACGCCGGCGTCGCCAAACGCATGGAACGTCAGCAGTTTCTCTACCACGGCGACCGGCGGTTTCATATCCTGCTGGCCGAGCAGGCCCTCCTGACCACCATCGGCGACGACTCCGTGATGATCGGACAACTCGATCGCCTGCTCGTCGCGATCGGACTGCCCCGGGTCACCGTCGGAATCGTCCCCGCAACCGCTGAGATTCCGCAGCAAACAACGAATTTCGTCATGTTCGACGACCGCATGATTACTGTCGAGACCATCACGGCCGAGCTGACGATCACCCAACCACGCGAGATCACAGTGTATGGACACACATTCGACATGCTCGCCGAGCTCTCGATCACCGGCGACGCAGCACGCGCGCTCGTTCTCGCCGCGGTCCAACGCCGCCACGCCGTCGGTCAGTAGCGGTCATCTCGGTTGTGGCCTCGCCGCGGGACCTGGGACCGAATCGAACAGCTCATCCGACATCTGCTATCCGGCCACGGCATCCTGGTCGCCGTGTACGACCTGGAATGACTTCGACTTCATGGGCGTCTGCTCGCGGTTTCCGCGAGTGATCTTCGTGCTGTAGTGCATCACCTCCTCGCTGATTCCAGCCACCTGTATTTCGGAGGCGACACCGGCTATTTCGTCGACATGCTCCAGAGCCGAGCGCCCCCGCTGGGCGCGCATCGGTATCGCCGGGGCGCTCCTCCTCGCCGTCTACGTCGTGCGCACGCTACGGCGGTCCGCGCGTCGGCCGGAGATCGCCGACGCGGACTGGAGCCCACCGGTCCGGGTGACGAAATCGACTGTGTCACACCCCTGTTCTAGCGTCAGGGAGGTGGAGAGGATACCGCGGTTCCGGGCCGCTCATCGGGCGGCGCTGGATCACATGCTGGCGCTGATCGCCGAATCACCGTGGGGCCGGGGCCTGGTGTTGCGCGGGAGTATCACCATGGCCGCGTGGGTCGGCGACAAGGCGAGGCCGCCGGCCGATCTGGACTGGATCGTCCCCGACCCGACCGATATCGCCTTCGCCGATCCGGCCGACCCGTTCCCCTACGTCGAGGACCTGTCCTGGGTGCAGCACTGGCCCGAGGCCGTGTTCGGAGCGGTGACCGACGAGATGTGGGAGGACGAGCAGCTCGAGTCCTTCGGGCTACGCCCGATCCTGCCGCCGGAGGGGCTGCACTGGGTGGACCCGGTCGATTACAGCGAGAACCACACCTGGAGTCCCCTGCTGGACAACCTGATCGAGACGATCCGGCAGCGGCCGGCGGCCCAGGCAGGTGTGGTCCTGAATGCCGACGGTATCGAGGGCGGTGCGGACGGGAGCTACGCCTTCGACTACTACGACACCCCCGGCCTCCGAGTGCGGGTGCCCTGGTACACGACCGGCCCCGACGCGATGGCAGGCGAGGTCCAATTGGATTTCGCCGCAGACCAATCCCTTCCCGACTCCCCCGTCTGGACCCTCGTGCCACGCGGTGACGGCAGCGCCCCCATCCCCTGCGCCACGGCCAGCCCGGAACTGTCCCTGGCATGGAAACTCCTGTGGCTGTTCACCGAATCGAGCACAACGTCGGATTCCGCCGGAATCCGCGAAGGCGGCGCCGGCAAGGATCTCTACGACGCCGTACACCTCGCCGAGTCCCCACGCATCCGGCTCACCCGGCCGCTGCTGCGCAGAGCACTCGGCGAAGCGGCCGACGATTTCGAGGCCGACGACATCCTCACCTGGCGCGTGCAATGGGACGCGTTCTTGGAGAACCATCCGAACGTCACCGGCAGCCTGCAAGAATGGCTCGAACGGCTCGCCCCGGCCGTCCGACGTATTTCGTTGCGCCCGTAGGCATCATGCTGAGGTTCGGCTACCGGGAATCCGGGATCACGCAGAGTCGTACCGTGACCCGGCGTCAGCGACCGAGCCCGGGCTGCGGGGCCTGGACGGCACCGACGATGGACTCGACCTCGTCTCGAATCGCGTGCAGAGCGCGATTCCGGAAACCGATCCACTCACGGATACATCGACGAAGAGTTGTCTCCGAGAACGGAATTGCAAGTCAGCGGGTCAGCAGGCGACCCGTTCGAGTGAACAGGGTGCCGCCTGCGGCGAGGGGTAGGAGTGAAGCATCCAGGCCGGTGGTGTCGGCTGGGCGGTCGTCGGGGTAGGTGAGCATGCTTTCCAGTGCGCGCGGGGCCGAGAGGGTGTCGTCGGTGGTGGTGTCGGCGCCGAGTTCGAGGCGGTGGCGCAGGAGTGGGGTGGCGCCGATGTCGGCGGTGAGCTCGCCACTCCAGTAGCCGTGGTCCTCGCCGGTGCGGCCGATCTGGATGCGTTCCCGAATACGCAGGCGCGCACCCTCTTCCAGCCGGATGGTGGTGAAGGTGTCGTGCTCGGCGCCGCCGGCGACCACCGTCGGTTCGGGGTCGACATCGAGTTCGCCGCCGGCGGCCACGTCGAAGCGCCAGTGCGCCACGGACTTCCGGGTCTCGCGCCCGGGCAGCGCGATGGTGGCGGCCACCGACCGGACCGTCAGCCGTGCGCCCTCACCGACCGAGACGACGATGTCCAGCACGTCGCCGCCCAACGGTGTGGCGGCGGTGCCGATGACGTGCACCGTGTCGATACCGGTGTGGCGCGCCGTCAGGCCGCCGACCGCGTGGATGTGCGGCAGCGTCCCGGCGGTCGCGGTGATGCGGAGCTCAGTGCGAATGGGCACTGCCCGCCGCCGCATCCTGCTCGGCGGCCACGCGCAGCTGTTCGCGCACCCAGGCCAGGACCGGTGTCGCGGCCGGGTCCTCGGTGAGGGAGGTGAACACGAACGGCCGGCCCTCGCGCACCTTGGTCGAATCCCGGTCCATGACAGCCAGATCCGCGCCGACCATGGGGGCCAGGTCGGTCTTGTTGATGACCAGTAGATCCGACCAGGTCACACCCGGTCCGCCCTTGCGCGGCACCTTGTCGCCGCCGGCCACGTCGACCACGAAGATCTGCGCGTCGATCAGGCCGGAGGAGAAGGTCGCGGTCAGATTGTCGCCGCCCGATTCGACCAGGATCAGATCCAGCGGCGGGTTCGCCTCGATCAGGTCGTCGATGGCGTCCAGGTTCGCGGTGATGTCGTCACGGATCGCGGTGTGCGGGCAGCCGCCGGTCTGGACCGCGGTGATCCGCTCGTCGGGCAGCACCGCGTGCCGCCGCAGGAAGTCCGCGTCCTCGGTGGTGTAGATGTCATTGGTCAGCACGGCCAGCGACAGCTCGTCTCGCAGCTGCCGGCACAGGGCCGCGGTCAGCGCCGTCTTCCCGGACCCGACGGGCCCGCCGATCCCGATCCGCAGCGGCTCCCCCGGCGTCCGCTCCCGCTTGGGCCGGTCGTGGCTGTGGTCGTGCGGTTCCCCATCGATGAGGTGAGGTGGCATGTGCGGCTCCTTTCACCCCCATCCTTGCCCAGCCACGTAAACCGGTTGTTACCAACCCGGCGACCGGCTAGGACGCGAACAGCGGCATGTCCCGCCGCAGGTGCCGCTCGGCGAGCACGTCCTGCAGCGGGTCGGAGAGCGCGGCAAGCGATTTCGCCGCCTGCCGCGCGGTGGCGTCGCACAGCTCGGCGAGCCGGACCGTGCAGGCGGCGACCGCGGCGGGATCGAGGGCCAGCAAGCGCTGCGCGGCCGTCGCGGCCCCGGTCATGGTGGTGTAGACGGTGACGGCGGCGATGTCCTCCGGTGCGGCATCGCACACCGTGCCGACCACCCCGAACACCGTGGACAGATGCGGCCGAGCGCCGAGCGCCCGCCAATCGGCCTGCGGCCAGACCTGTTTGGCCAGCCGCAGCAGCCCCCGCCCCTGGGCCCGCGACGCCGTGCGCGCCGACGGCGACGGCGTCCGCGCGTCGGCCTCGAGCTCGGCGCGCCCCGGTTCGAGGGTCCCCGCGCAGACGGCGGCCGCCAGCGAGGCCGCCACCAGCCCGGAGGTGCGGACGCGTCGCCGCAGATAGAGCTCGACGCTCGGGACGTCACGCAGCAGACCCGAGGCGACCGCCTCCTCGACTCCGCCCGAATGCACGTGCCCGCCGATCGGCAGCCGGGAATCGGCGAGCGTGAGAAGGGTGGCCAGGCTCATCGCCGCACGTCCGGATATCGCATGGCCCGATCCTAGGCCGTGCCCGGCCGCGTCCTCCCGGCTAGGTGAGCAGGCAGGGCAGCGAGGCCGAGATGCTCTTCAGGGCGCAGGTGAAGGAATTGAGCGTGCCCGCGGAACCGGTCTCGGGGACCAGCCCGGCGACCGGGTTCACCGCGGCCGGTTCGGGGGCGGCGGGTTGCAGCGACAGCGGAGCGGCCAGGGCCGGGGCCGCGCCGAGTCCGGAGCCGATGGCCGCGATCGCACAGGCTTTCAGCACACCGGTTTTCATGAATCGTCCTCTCTCACAGCAAGCTCACAGGAAGCAGAGCGCAGCGAGACTAACCCAAAACCCGTGAGTGTGAAGGCAATTCGTTTCAAACTGCGGGGCGAATTCAGCGCTGCGGTCGGCCTACCCCGGAAAGGAAACTTGACCTGAACGAATGTTCAGGTTGCAGGCTTGGTGGCACGTTCATTGCCGAGACCAGGAGTTGCCATGCGCGCCATCCGTCTTCACGAGTTCGGACCTGCGAAGAATCTGCGGTACGAGACGGTCCCCGACCCCGAGCCCGGTCCCGGCCAGGTGCGGATCGCGGTCCGCGCGGCGGGGGTGCATCTGCTGGATACCGCACTGCGGCAGGGCTTCTCGGGATCGCCGATGCCGATGCCGGAACTGCCGACCATCCCCGGCCGGGAGGTGGCGGGGAGGGTGGACCGGGTGGGTCCCGGAGTGGACGACAGCTGGCTGGGCCGCGCGGTCGTCGCCCACATCGGGCAGGCGCCGGGCGGATACGCGGAACTCACCGTGACCGAAGCCGAAAGGCTGCACGCGATTCCGGACGGCGTCGATGCCGGGGCCGCGGTCGCGATGATCGGCACCGGGCGCACCACGCTCGGGATTCTCGGCTTCGCCGAGGTCAGCGCCGAGACCGTGGCCATCGTGCCGTCCGCGGCGGGCGGTATCGGCACCCTGCTGGTGCAGTACCTGGCCGCGGCGGGGGCAACCGTCATCGGGCTCGCGGGCGGCAAGGCGAAGGCCGATCTGGTGTACGAGAACGGCGCGGATCTGGCGCTGGACTACCTGGATCCGTCATGGCCGGACGTGGTGCGCGCCCGCTACGGCGACCGCCCGGCCACCCTGCTGTTCGACGGTGTCGGCGGCGAGATCGCCCGCACCGCGGTCGATCTGCTCGGCGTGGGCGGCGTGCGCCTGGTGTTCGGCTGGTCCGGTGGACAGGTCGACCTCGACGAGCCCGCCCTCACCGCGCGCGGCATCACCTCGCAGGTCGTGCTCGGTCCGCCCATGCTGGAACGCGCGGGCGGCCTGCGTGCCTTGGAGACTCGCGCGCTGGCCGAGGCCGCGGCGGGTCGTCTGCGCCCGGCCGTCCAGCCCTTCCCGCTCGCGCAGGCCGCCGCCGCGCACCGGGCCCTGGAGTCCCGCGCGACCAGCGGAAAGGTGGTGCTACTCCCCTGACCAGCGACCCATGCTGCGCTCCATGAACCGTTGCGCGGCCCCGCGCCGCAGATCCGACAACGCCTGCACCGGACCGGTCCACCAGGGCGAGATCTCCAGCGGCCGCGCCACCACGGCATGGCAGATGAGATTGGCCGCCTCGTCGGCGGTGAGCCCGGGCACGCCGGAGAAATCGGTGGGCGCGCTCATGCGGGTGTGCACCAGCGGCATGTACACCGAGGTGGTGGTGACACCGTCGGCGGCGATCTCGGTCGCCACGGTGCGCAACCAGATGTCGAAGGCGCCCTTGGACGCACCGTAGGCCGACCATCGCGGCGCGGGCGGCATGCGCAGTCCCCAGGTGGAGATGTTCACGATGTGACCGCGCCGGCGCTGGCGCATGCTCGGCAGCAGGGTCAGCAGCAGCCGCACGGGTCCGAGGTAGTTGACGTCGATGGTGCGGGTGAAATCGTGGAACCGGTCATAGGATTCGTCGATCGGGCGGCGAATCGAGCGGCCCGCGTTGTTGATCATCACGTCGACCCGGCCGTGCTCGGCCAGCACTCGCTGCCCCAGGGCCTCGACGGCATCGAATTCGGTGATGTCCGACTGATACACGTGCGCCGTCCCGCCCGCTTCCCCGATCTCGGCGGCGACCTGTTCGAGAGCCTCCAGCGACCGCGCCACCAGCAGCACCGTCGCGCCCGCGGCCGCCAGTTTCCGCGCGGCCGCCTTGCCGATGCCGTGCGACGCGCCGGTCACCAGGATGACCTCGCCGGACACGGCCTCGCGCAGCACTTTCTCACGCGGCCGTGAGGTCGGATAGAAGATTCTGGTCGCCACGCGTTCCGCCAGCGGACGTCCGTTCGCCCCGGCCGGTCGCGCACTGTTCGGAGCGTCTTGCTCAGCCACGCTTCCGAGCCTAACCGGCGGACCGGTATGTGATCGGGAACTGAGTGGAAATACCCTGGGCGCAGCCCACTTTCCGGCACCGGGATGGGAGGCGGTCTGCGGGGAACCCGTCATGTCGCATCGAGCGCCGGAAGAGCCGACGCCGGAACACGTCTCGATCCCGGATTGGATCGCACGCGGCATCGTGCTGGTGCTGTCCGTGCCGCCGCGTCTGGTGTGGGAGGCGCTCGAGCGGGAGCCACCACCGTGATGCGGACGACAGTGGTGGCCACCCGCCGGCCGAACAGCACGCATCGCCGAGGTGTGGACCACGCGGTTCGGCGGCTAGTGCGCGGAACCGCCCGGCACCGCACCGCTGGTCGTGGTGGCGCCGGACTTGGCGAAGAACGCCACCACCGCCATGGCGGCCAGCAGCACCGCACCGGTGGTGGTCGCCACGTGCATGCCGGTCACGAAGGATTCGCGGGCCGACTCGACCAGGGCGGCATTGTCACCGGCCTGGGCGACGGTCTCGCCCAGCGTCGGCCCGAAGTCCCCGCCGGAGCGGAACACCAGGGCCGCCAGCGATCCCAGCAGCGCAAGGCCCAGCCCGTTGCCGAGTTCGAAGCTGGTCTCGGAGATGCCGACCGCCGATCCGGCCCGCTCGGGCGGCACCGACGACACCGCCACATCCGACACCAGCGTGAACGCGATGCCGAAGCCCGCGCCCGCGACCACGGAACCGGCGATGTACCAGCCGATCCCGCCGTCCACGCCGACCCCGAGCAGCATGAGGTTGCCCAGGGACGCCATGCTCAGCGCCAGCACGAAGGTGGTCTTGGTGCCGAACCTGCGCCCGATCCGCGCGCCGCTCATCGAGAACACGAACACCACCACGGCCCCCGGAATCCCGAGCAGCGCCGACTGCAACGCGTCGCGGCCGGTCACCGACTGCAGATATATGCTGGTCAGGTAGCTCATGCCGGCCAGCGCCAGCATGCAGACCGTGCTGGACCCGATGGCCACCGAGAACAGCCCGCGCCGGAACAGGCTCAGATCCAGCAGCGGCTCGTCCAGCGTGCGCTGCCGCCGGATGAACGCGGTCAGCAGCAGCACGCCGAAGATCCCGATGCCGGCGGCCGGCAGGTCGAATCCCTCGGCCGCGCAATGCTTGACGGCGTACACGAGCGGCAGGATGCCGCCGATGGACAGCAGCACGCTCACCCAGTCCAGGCGTCCACGCCCGGCGTCCCGGTGCTCGGGCAGCAGCAGCGGACCGAAGACCAGGAGCACCAGCAGCACCGGGGTATTGATGAGGAACACCGAGCCCCACCAGAAGTGGTGCAGCAGGATGCCGCCGATGATGGGCCCGACCGCCGACCCGCCCGCGAAGAACGCGGTCCAGACGCCGATGGCGGTGGCGCGCGCCCGATCGTTCGGGAACAGCGTCGAGATCAGTGCCAGGCTGGACGGCAGCAGTGTCGCGCCGCCGATGCCCATGAGCGCCCGCGCCGCGATGAGCACGCCCGCGCTGGGTGCGAAAGCGGCCAGCGCCGAGGCGATTCCGAAGACCGTGGCGCCGGCGAGCAGAATGTTGCGGCGCCCGATGCGGTCGCCCAGATTGCCCATGGTGATGAGCAGTCCGGCGATCATGAACCCGTAGATGTCGAGGATCCAGAGCTGCTGTGTCGCGGAGGGATCCAGGCTCCGGGTGAGGGTCGGCATGGCCAGGTAGAGCACCGACATGTCCATCGACACCAGCAGCACCGGCAGCAGCAGAACCGCCAGGCCCGCCCAGGCGCGGCGCGGCGTCTTCACGTCGGGACGCGCGAGGGTACTCGTCATGACCTATCCTTCGGGCTGATTTCGGGCTTGCAAGAAAATGCGCGCGTACGTTGTACGCACGAGCGCGAGTACAGTGTACGCACACCCAGCGCGGGAAGGGAACAATTCGTCCGATGACCGAGGCCAAGCTCACCCGGGCCGCCATCGTCGACACCGCCATCACCCTGGCCGACGAGTCCGGACTGGATTCCCTGTCCATGCGCCGCATCGCCGATCGTATGAACTCCGGCGCCATGTCGCTGTACCGGCACATCCCCAACAAGGACACCCTGCTGGCGGCCATGACCGACGAGGTCTCGCGGCGCAACCCCTACCCGCCGGCCGAGGGCCAGGGCTGGACCTGGCGGGACCGGGTGCGCATCGCGGCCGAGGTGGATTGGCGGCTCTACCAGGAACATCCGTGGGTGCTGTTCACTTTCGCGGTGCCACGCTACAACTTCGGCGAGCACAGCCTGGTGGTGCTGGGCTGGCTGGTCGAGGGGTTCGCCGAGCTGGGCGTCGACACCCGCGAGGCGACCCGGATGTCACTGTCGGTGTGGAGTTATATCGCCGGGGTCGCCCTGCAGGAGGTCAGCGCCCGGCTGCTGCAGGGCCGCGACAGCAGCGCCGACGAGCGCTCCGGGCTCACCGCCCTGCTCGACGGCGACCCACGCTGGCCCACCCCGCCCCCGCTGGCCGACCTCGTCGGCACCGGCGACACCTCCCTGCTGAATCCGGAGCACCTGCTCGACACCGGCCTCACCGCGCTGTGCGACGGCTTCGAGGCCCGCGCCGTTCACTGATCCGCCCGAAATCACCGGCACGGGCACCGTCGAATCCCGTTGCACGGCATCGTCTGCACCTTTGCGCAGACTGCAATCCTGCGGACGATGCGGTCCGCCCGGCTGCTGCGCAGATCGGCGGCGGCGTCTTGTGCCCCCGTTCGATCACTCGTACACTCGAAAACTCACTTTCGAGTTCCTAGGCAAGGCCGTCCGGGTCGCAGACCGCGATATCCAGCGGACCCCGGCGCCGGCAGTCTTGGGGTGGCGCTCGCACTGCCACCGCGCATCGCCGACAGGTCGCCCGAGGCCACATGCTTTCGCCGTCAACCTGATTCGGCATCCGTTCCGTCCATCGATCGGTGGTCGATGTGTACCGAACTCGGAACCGCGCCCGCACCCACCCGGTGCTCACCGAGGCTTGGCGGAGATGGCCACCGTCGTGACCGCCGCGGCGATGTTCGTCGGTACCAACATCGACGATGCGGTCGTGTTGACGGTGCTCAACGTCACCTCGCACAGCACGGGGATCCCGCGGCGGTGGCAGATCTGGGCCGGTCAATACCTCGGCGTCGGACTGATCGTGGCGGTGTCCGGGCTAGCGGCGCTGGGACTCTGCGCCGTCCCGGTGGAGTGGATCGGGCTGCTCGGTCTGGTCCCGCTGAGCCTGGGGGTCGGAATGCTGGTCAGGGCCCGTCGGCGCTGCGATCGCACACCGCCCCCGGTCGGCACCGGGCTGTGGTCGGTGGTGGGACTCACCGTCGCCAACGGCGGGGACAATGTTTCCGTCTACACTCCGGCCTTTCGCATCATGGGGCCGGCGGATGCGCTGCTCACCGTCCTGGTGTTCGCCATCCTCACCGCTGCTTGGTGTTCGGCCGGCATGGTGCTGACATCCCATCGCCGGCTGGTCGAAATCCAGCGACGCTACAGCCGCTGGGTCATCCCGTTCGTGCTCATCGCGCTCGGGCTCTACATCATCGACCGTTCGGGGCTCGTGTTCGGTCAACTGCCGCTATGAGTCCATTCCGGTCGGTACTCTTCTATGGGTACGAGAGATTGGCGACCAGCGAGAGTTCCGGACACCCAGTCCAGGAATGGCATGGTCACCCACGCGTCGAATCGAACATCGATGAACTCCCAGCGGTATCGCCGGAGCTGGGTACCACCACCAACGATTCTCCTTTCCAGAGGTGAATGATGGCCAGGAAGTTCGAAGGACATATCGCTCTCGATATCCGTGACTCGGTCGCCGACTGGGGGCCGTACGCAGAGCCGACCGCGAAGCAGGGTGCGCCCAACGTGCTGTATCTGGTGTGGGACGACATCGGAATCGCTACCTGGGACTGCTATGGCGGTCTGGTCGACATGCCGAATATGAAGCGGATCGCCGATCAGGGCGTGCAGTTCACGCAGTTCCACACCACCGCGCTGTGCTCGCCCACGCGTGCCTCGCTGCTGACCGGGCGAAATGCGTCGTCGGTCGGTATGGCGACGATCGAAGAATTCAGCGATGGATTCCCGAGCCTGTCGGGCCGCATCCCTGCCGACACCGCGTTGTGTTCGGAGGTTCTCGCCGAGCGCGGGTGGAACACGTACGCCGTCGGTAAATGGCACATGACGCCGCTCGAGGAGGAGAATCTCGCGGCGTCGAAGCGGCATTGGCCGCTGGGGCGTGGGTTCGAGCGGTTCTACGGTTTCCTGGGCGGCGAGGCCGACCAGTGGTATCCGAATCTGGTGTACGACAATCACCCGATCTCGCAGCCGTATCCGCCGGAGGACGGATATCACCTGTCCAAGGATCTCGCCGACAAGTCGATCGAGTTCATTCGCGACGCCAAGGTGATCGCCCCCGACAAACCGTGGTTCATGTACTTGTGCCCGGGATGCGGGCATGCCCCGCACCACGTTGCGCACGAGTGGGCCGACAAATACCGCGGCCGGTTCGACATGGGCTACGAGAAGTATCGCGAGATAGTGCTGGGGAACCAGAAGCGCTTGGGTCTGGTGCCGGAGAACACCGAGCTGTCGCCCATGAACCCGTACATCGACGTCACCAGTGCCGATGGCAAGCCGTGGCCGGCGCAGGACACGGTACGAGCATGGGATTCGCTGTCCGAGAACGAAAAACGGCTGTTCTCCCGGCAGGCGGAGGTGTTCGCCGGATTCCTGTCGTACACGGACGCGCAGATCGGCCGGTTGCTGGACTATCTCGAGGAGAGCGGCCAGCTGGACAACACGATCATCGTGGCCTTCTCGGACAACGGCGCGAGCGGCGAGGGCGGTCCGAACGGTTCGGTCAACGAGATGAAGTTCTTCAACGGCTACATCGACACGATCGAGGACAGTCTGGCCAAGCTCGACGAGCTGGGTATGCCGACCACGTACAACCACTACAGCATCGGGTGGGCGATGGCCTTCAACACCCCCTACAAGCTGTACAAGCGGTACGCCTCGCACGAAGGCGGCATAGCCGATCCATGCCTGATGTCGTGGCCGGCCGGCATCCCGGCCCGTGGCGAGGTCCGCCACCAGTACCTCAACGTCTGCGACGTCACCCCCACGGTCTACGAACTGCTCGGCATCACACCGCCGGACACGGTGAAGAACGTGGAGCAGCGCCCCTTGGAGGGGGTCAGCTTCCGGGCCCTGTTCGAAGACGCCGACACCGATGTCGGCAAGCACACCCAGTTCTATTCGATGCTGGGCACGCGCGGAATCTGGCATCGCGGGTGGTTCGCCGACACCATTCACGCGGCATGCCCGTCCGGCTGGGGACATTTCGACAAGGACCGCTGGGAACTGTTCCATCTCGAGCAGGACCGCAGCCAGATGCACGATCTGGCCGAGGTTCATCCCGGGAAGCTGGAGGAATTGAAGGCACTGTGGTTCTCGGAGGCCGCGAAATACAACGGGATGCCGCTCAATGATCTCGACATCGTCTCCGCGATGGTGCGCTATCGCCCGACCTACGCCAAGGGCCTGGACCGGGCCGTCTACTACCCGGACAGCGCGGAGGTCGGACCGGGCGCGGCACTCGAGATTCTGGGACGCTCGTTCGCGCTGCTCGCCGAGACGACGATCACCAGCCCGGACGCGCAGGGAGTGCTGTTCGCCCATGGTGGGCGGCTCGGCGGGCACGCCCTGTTCGTCCAGGACGGCCGCCTGTGCTACATCTACAACTTCCTCGGCGAGGAGGAACAGGCCATCGTCTCCGATCGCCGGGTACCGCTCGGCGATCACATCCTCGGGGTTCGGTACGAACGGCACGGCACCCGGCCCGACCACTACACGCCCACGGGCGAGGCCGTCCTCTATATCGATGAGAACCCCGTGGGTTCACTCGGTGACATGCGGATCCAGCCGACCGTGTTCTCCGGTGTCGGGGAGGGCGTCCGGGTCGGCCGGGACACCGGTCAGTCCGTTTCGGCGCGGTACCGGTCACCGTTCCCGTTCACCGGGGGGACCATGCACCAGGTCATCGAGGACGTGAGCGGAAAGCCGTACCAGGATCTGGAAATGGCGGCGGCTGCGGCCTTTTCGCGCGATTGAGGCGAGCACCCATGGCCACCGCGATTCGCGCACAGGTCCACCGCGGCATGGTCCGGATAGCCGGCGGCGACTTCGGCATGGGTTCGGAGGATTACTTCCCCGAGGAGCGGCCGGTGCATCGGGTGCGAGTCGATTCGTTCTGGATCGACCCGCACCCGGTGACCAATGCCGCCTTCCGGCGATTCGTGAAGCAATCCGGATACATCACGGTCGCCGAACGCATTCCGGCGGCCGAGGACTACCCGGATGCGGAGCCGGCGGACCTGGCACCCGGCGCGCTGGTGTTCCGGCCCACCTCGCGTCCGGTGTCATTGGACAATTGGCGCCGCTGGTGGCGGTACGTTCCGGGAGCCAGCTGGCGCCATCCGCACGGGCCGGGCAGCACACTCGACGGGCTCGACCGTCACCCTGTCACCCAGGTCGCCTACGAGGACGCCGCGGCCTACGCGGCCTGGGCCGGCAAACAGCTGCCCACGGAAGCGGAATGGGAGTACGCGGCGCGCGGCGGACTCGATTCGGCCATCTACGCCTGGGGTGACGAATTCGAACCCACCGGCCGGCACCTGGCCAATGTCTGGGTCGGCGCATTCCCCTGGAAGTTCCATCCCGGCCGAGGACAGACGTCCACACCCGGGACCACGGCGGTCGGCACCTATTCGCCCAATGGCTACGGTCTGTACGACGTGACCGGCAACGTGTGGGAGTGGACAGTCGACTTCTTTCGCCCCGGGCACTCGGCGTCGTCCTGTTGCGCTCCACTCAACCCACGCGTGGACACACCCGAACTCGAAGCGGCGCAACGCTTTCCACGCCGCGTGGTCAAGGGCGGCTCATATCTGTGCGCGGCCGACTACTGTCTGCGCTACCGCCCGGCCGCCCGGCAGGGGCAGACCGAGGACACCGCCACCTGCCATCTCGGTTTCCGTTGCGTCGTGCGTGATGGAGGTCCGTGACGTGCGATGCGCCCGAACCGAACTCGCTGATCAGTTCTCGATCTCGCCGTCGAGGTAGACCCACGCCCCGTGGTCGCGGCGGAAGCGGCTGTTCTCGTGCAGCTGCCCCGCCCTGCCGTGGGCGCGGTAGTGGGCACGGAACTCCACCGTGCCCTCGGTGTGGAACGGTCCCCCGCCGGTCGTGCCGAGGATCTCGAGCCGGTCCCAGCGCAGCCCCGGGTCGAAATCCACGTCGGCGGGCCGGGTTTCGGGGGCCCAGCTGCGCAGCAGATACGCCTCGTCCCGCACCGCGAACGCGCTGAAGCGCGACCGCATGAGCTGTTCGGCGGTGCTCGCATCGGCTTCGCCGCGATGCAGGCGCCCGCAGCAGTCGGCGTAGGCGGCGGGCAGCCCGCACGGGCAGTCCTCGGGCACGGGACGGGGAGTGCGGCGCTTCGACATGGGCCTAAGCGTAGAAGCTGCGTCCGGCGGGTCCACCGGACACCGACCAGACCTCCACGATCCGCCCGTTCTCGAATCGCAGGATGTCGGTACCGCTGATGTCGCGCACGACGGTGCCGTCCGGATCGACGACCCGGGCGCCGTAGGGCTGCGCGATGAGTCCGGTTCGGCCATCGGCCATGTCGACGACGGGCACACCCTGCGGGGCATACTCCAGGCCCGGCCGTTCGGCGCGGAACGTGTCGATGACGGCGGCGAGGGCCGCGGGGTCGTGGACGTCGTCGAAGACGGTCGCGCCGGGCTGGGCGTAGCGGAGGGTGAATTCGGGGGCCATGATCTCGCCGGCGATGGCGAGGTCGCCGTTCCACAGCGCGGCCCAGCGGTTGTACAGGTCGATGGCGTCGTCGCGCATTCCAACTCCAATAGTCTCATTGATATGGTATGACGGGAATGAATGTATAGTCTCAGCGATACCGTGTCAATCGAGAGGAGTTGCCTAATGACCGACCTCGGCCCGCAGGACCACATCGTGCTGGGCCTCATCGCCCGGCACGGCCCGCTGACGCCCTACGACCTGAAGGTCCGCCTCGAGGAGAGCGTCGACAAGTTCTGGCCCATCCCGCACGCCCAGCTCTATCGCGTCCCGCCGCGCCTGGCCGAGCAGGGTCTGCTGCGCGAAGAGGCCGAGGAGAGCGGACGACGCCGCCGCGTCTTCCATCTCACCGACGCCGGCCGCGCCGAACTGACCCGCTGGCTGGGCGACCCGACCTCGCCGCCGCCGGAGACCCGCGATCCCGCGCAGCTGAAACTGTTCTTCGCCGATCTCGGCGAGCCCGGTGACGTGGTGGCACTGGCCCGCAATCAGGCCGCCGAGCATCGCGGCTGGCTGGAGCTGTATCGGAGGCTCTACGGCGAGATCGATCCGGACGACAGCGAGCGCGCGACCTCACGCGCCCGCGTGCTGCGGCTGGGCATCATGCACGAGCAGGCGTACGTGGATTACTGGGAGGAATTGGCCGCGAACCCGGACGAAGCGCCCGGTCCGCGACCGTGATCGCCCCGCAGGGCAGACGACAGTGGTTGCCCTGCAGGGCATTACGACACGTGCACGACCGGGATCACCGGGCCGGCCGACACGGTGGTGCAGACGCCGGCCCGCTGGTTCCGGCCGGGATCGGCGGCGGGCGGGTGCTCGCCGCGATAGATGACGACCGCGAGCACACCCACCGTCATGACCAGCGCATGCCCAGTTCACCCTCCGTCAAGTGACCTATAACTCAGTCGTCCTCGTCGAGCACGACCGCGTAAGCGAAACCGTCCCAGCCCTTTCCGCCAACGGTCTGCAATACGGTCCCGTCCAGTCGCGGCTCGGCGGCGATCAATTCGATGACCTCCCGGCTGGCCCGCACCGCCGCATCCGCCGACGCCGCGTCGGCGATGCCGCCATTGCGCACCACATTGTCGACGATGATCACCGACCCGGGCCTGGTCAGCCGCAAAGCCCACCGCACGTAGTCGGCGTTGTTGACCTTGTCGGCATCGATGAAGACCAGATCGAACGGTTCCGGCTGCTCCTCGGCCAGCACCGGCAGCGAGTCCAGCGCCGCACCGACCCGGACGTCGACCCGCTCCCCCACACCAGCGCGATCCAGATTGTGGCGCGCCACCTCGGCGTGCTTCGGCTCGTATTCGAGGGTCACCACCCGACCGGCCTTCCCGACCGCCCGCGCGAGCCAGGTGGTGCTGTATCCACCCAGCGTGCCGACCTCGAGTACCCGCCGTGCCCGCACGGATTTCGCGATCAGATACAGGAATTTGCCCTGCGGCGGCGAGACGTCGATGGCCGGCAGTCCCGCCGCCGCGTTCGCCCGCAAGGTTTCCGAATCCTCGTCTCCCACCAGGGTTTCGACGAGATAGCGATCAACTTCGGCCCAATCGGCAGTCGTCATACCCGAAGTCTGCCACCGCCTCCGGCGCACTCCCAGCATTGCGCTCACGCTGAGAGATTTCGCACTCGTGGGCCGGGCTCGGTGCCGGGCGCGCTCTCAGCGCACCCGGCACCGGGTCCGTTCAGAACAGGAAGTACCGCTGTGCCATGGGCAGTTCGGTGGCGGGCTGTTCGGCCCATACTTCCCCGTCGATCCGGACCGTGAAGGTATCCGGCTCCACCTCGATGCGGGGCATGGCGTCGTTGTTGGGGAGGTCGGCCTTGGTGCGGCTGCGAACATTGGCCACCGGCACCAGTTTCCGGTTCACCCGCAGCCGGTTCGCGAGGCCGTCCTCGATGGCCTGCTCGGACACGAAGTGCAGCGAGGTGCCCGCCGCCACGCTCGGTGCGGCCCCGAACATCGGGCGCGGCAGCACCGGTTGCGGAGTCGGAATGGACGCATTGGCGTCGCCCATCGCGGCCCAGGCGATGGTGCCGCCCTTGATGACCGCGTGCGGGCGGACCCCGAAGAAGGCAGGCTCCCACAGCACCAGGTCGGCCAGTTTGCCCACCTCGATGGAGCCGATCTCGGCGTCGAGGCCGTGCGTAACCGCCGGGCAGATGGTGTATTTCGCGATGTAGCGCCGCACCCGGTTGTTGTCGGCCGCGCCGTCGCCGGGCAGCGCGCCGCGACGGCGCTTCATGACGTGCGCGGTCTGCCAGGTGCGCATGACCACCTCGCCGATGCGGCCCATGGCCTGCGCGTCGCTGCCGATCATGGAGATCGCGCCCAGATCGTGCAGCAGATCCTCGGCCGCGATGGTGGAGGGCCGGATCCGGCTCTCCGCGAAGGCCAGATCCTCCGGAATGGACGGGCTCAGGTGATGGCACACCATGAGCATGTCCAGGTGCTCGTCGAGGGTGTTGATGGTGTGTGGCCGCGTCGGGTTGGTGGAGCTGGGCAGCACATTGAGATGCGAAGCGACGGTGATGATGTCGGGCGCGTGCCCGCCGCCCGCGCCCTCGGTGTGATACGAGTGGATGGCCCGGCCCCGGATGGCGGCGAGGGTGTCCTCCACGAATCCGGCCTCGTTCAAGGTGTCCGAGTGCAACGCCACCTGCACGCCGGAGGCGTCGGCCACGGTGAGGCAGTGGTCGATGGCGGCCGGGGTGGTGCCCCAGTCCTCGTGCAGTTTGAAACCGCCGGCACCGCCGCGCAATTGCTCCCACAGCGCGTCCTCGCGCACGGTATTGCCCTTGCCCAGCAGCAGGATGTTCACCGGCCAGGAGTCGGTGGACTCCAGCATGCGGGCCAGATGCCAGGCGCCGGGGGTGACGGTGGTGGCCTTGGAGCCCTCGGCCGGTCCGGTGCCGCCGCCGACGAGGGTGGTGATGCCGCCGGCCATGGCCTCGTCGAGGATCTGCGGGCAGATGAAGTGCACATGGCAGTCGATGGCGCCCGCGGTGACGATGCGGCCGTTGCCGGCGATGATCTCCGTCGAGGGCCCGACCACCAGATCCGGATGCACCCCGCTCATGGTGTCGGGGTTGCCCGCCTTGCCGATGGCGACGATGCGGCCGTCACGGATACCGATGTCGGCCTTGATGATTCCCCAATAGTCGACGATCACCACGCCGGTGATGACGGTATCCGGGGTGCCCTCGGCGCGGGTGGCACGGGCCTGGCCCATGGATTCGCGCAGCACCTTGCCGCCACCGAAGACGGCCTCGTCACCGGCGAGACCCGGTCCGCCGCTGCGGTCCTCGGTGATCTCGATGAGCAGATCGGTGTCCGCCAGGCGGATTCGGTCGCCGACGGTGGGCCCGAACAGTTCGGCGTAACGGGCGCGGGACAGTTCGGCCATCAGGCATCCAGCTTTCCGGGTGGGGTGAGGCTGATTCCGTGCACCTCGCGGGCGCCGCCCAGCGGGACCAGCGAAACCCGCTGCCCCAGACCGGGTTCGAAGCGCACCGCGGTGCCGGCGGGAATGTCGAGGCGGCGGCCGTGGGCAGCCGCGCGGTCGAATTCCAGCGCGGCATTGGCCTGCGGGAAGTGCACGTGCGAGCCGACCTGAACCGGCCGGTCACCGGTATTGACCACGTCCAGTTCGATGCGCTCCGCGCCCGCATTGAGCTCGATCGTGCCTTCGGCACAGAGGTATTCGCCAGGAATCATGGCCGTCATCCGATCGGGTGGTGGACGGTGACGAGCTTGGTACCGTCCGGGAAGGTGGCCTCCACCTGCACGTCGTGGATCATCTCCGGTACCCCGTCCATGACGTCGGCGCGGGTGAGCACGGTGCGGCCCGAGGCCATCAGCTCGGCGACGGTGCGCCCGTCGCGGGCGCCCTCCAGCACATGGTCGGTGATGATCGCGATCGCCTCGGGATGATTGAGCCGCAGTCCACGGGCCTGTCGCCGCCGGGCCAGCTCGGCCGCGTAACTCAGCAGCAGGCGCTCCTGCTCGTGCGGCGACAGTCGCATTCGGACTCCTCGTCGAATCGCGGGGACGGATCGTCGGTCATTCTGGCACGACCCGCGTTACCAGCATGTTTCGGTGATCCACGACCCGCGGACGCCTCGTTCCGACGCGGCGATTCCGGTTCCGCGCCTTCAGTTCTGGGGGTTGAGGTTCTGCAGCCGGACCTGACCGCGCGCCACCGTCCGATCCTGCTCGTCGGTGATCACCACCTGCCACAGCTGCTGAGAACGCCCGCGGTGGATCGGGCTCGCGACACCGTTCAGCTTGCCCTCCCGCACCGCGCGCAGGAAGTCGGTGTTGTTGTTGACGCCCACCACGGTCCCGCGATCGCCCAGCCAGGCTCCGGCCGCCACGCTGGCGAGGGTCTCGATGACCGTGCAGTACACACCGCCGTTGACGATCCCCGCCGGCTGATACTGCTGCGGCGTCACCACCCACTCCGCGGCCGCTCCGTCACCGCTCAGCGCGGTGAACTTCAGCCCCAGCAGGTCGGTGAAGGTGCCCTCGCTGAGCTTGTTCATCAGCTCCGGGGTGATATCGGCCAGGGATTTGATCGAGGAGAAGTCGTCGCTCATGGCTCCACGTTCGCACGCGGGATCTTGATCCGAACCGCCGGGTCGGCACCACTACTTGTCCAGTTAGGTAAGCCTGACCTATACTGGATTCGGCGTCAGGATCGAGCGAGGCCCCGAGGGCTGCGGTGGCCCCGATCCCCTGCCGGTGGTGGGTTCCGTCGACGGTGATCGTTCAACGGAACCCACCACCTTCGTCTTATCCGGCCATGCCCCACAGCATCCGGATCCATCCCGGGTATCGGGCGCTCTCCACGTCGTAGAGCTGCAGGTCGAGCGGGACCCCGGTGCCGCCGCGCGGACCACGCAAACGAACGACGCGCTCACCGGCATCGTGGGAGTCCCCGGATTCCGACCACAGTCGCCGGAACTCCGGATTCCGGCCCAGCTCACGCAGATACGGGATGGACCATTCCTGAGCATCGTGGGTCGCGATTCGCGCCCGCAGCACCGCAATCGAGGCACGCGCCGCCGCGTCCCGGTCGCTGACGGCCGCGGCGGACCGGGGATCCTCGAGGAGCCAGGTCAGCCAGCAGCCTTCCTCGGTGAGCCCGGGAAAGGCGCGGCGCGCGGACCGGTTCAGGGCCAGCACATTCCACCGCGAATCGACATAGCCGGCCGGATCCGGGTCGAGCCGTTCGAGGCGACGCAGCATGGCCGGTGTGACGGCGGCCCGCAACGCGGCGGGTTCCGGAGCGGCGCGGTCCGGCAATCCGGCCAGATCGAACAGATATCGCCGCGATCGGTGCGGCACCGGACGGACCCGGTTGAGACACCCGAACAGCGCCTCGACCACCGGTTGCGTCGGCCGGCCCCGCCGCCCGAGTTCCAGATGGGTGATGTAGCTGGCACTGACCCCGGCCGCCATCGCCAGCCGTTCGCGCGACACCCGCCGTTCGTCGCGAAGCCGACGCAGCACCTCCCCGAAACTCGGCGGCTCCACGGCCACCGCAGCATCCATCGGCGCCTTCAGCTCCAGCTGTCCCCGCACGCACACCTGCCCGTGGCCACCACCGATCGAGAGGCCGTCCGCAATCGAGATCCCCACTGACCCTTGCTTGTTCGCCACGCCCAACCCTCTTCCTTGCCAGCTACTGTGAGACCCCGGCCGCTTCTCACGCTAGATCCCCGGGCGGGGCCGACAGGGTGCTGTGCGTGCCAGCCAATCGGCTGACAGCGACCTGTGGGTTCCGTCCGCGCCCGGTGTGGGTAATCGGATCGGCTCGCAGTGACTCCGGATCGGCAGGTGTGCACTGCCCGCGGTCCGGGGGTCAGCGGTGCGGGCGACCGGTGCGACATCCGAACCCGCAATTGTGCTGTGGGCGCACAGTTGTCGCCTACGACTGCCAGCGCCTGGTCCGGTGCCACCAGCTCCGGGAGGCGAACGAGCAGGTCGGGTTCGATCGGCGGATCCGGTCGGCGGATTTTCCGGCATTCCGTTCCTAGTAATGGGCCGTCACCGATGCACGAAGTTTGCCCGGGCCTCCATAAAATCAGGCCAGTCGTTTTGTTCGGCACGGATGTGGAGCTCGAGGTCGGGCGAGTTCCGAGGGGAGTTGAGATGGCCGTCCTCCTGGACGTGGAGTCGTACCCGATCGAGCACCGGCCCACCGTGGTCACCGAACTGGCGAAATCGGTTGCTCTGCAGGTCGATGCGGAGATGCTGGATCCACCGGAGCGGATCGTCGCCCGCCACGAGCGGTGGCGGCTGGGGGTGGCCACCCTGCATCGCGTGCGGATCTCCTCGGTTCGGGTGCGCCGCACCACCGCCCAGGTCCATCGAACGCCGTCCTCGGCGGTCGCGGTGATGTTGCAGCGACAATCGGTGCGGCATCAGTATCAGCGCGGACGGCACACTTCCACCGCACCCGGCGAATGCGCGGTCTGGGACTTCACGGCGCCGTTCGAAGCCGGCTGGGACGGCATCGGCGAATCGTGGTGTATCGCCGTCCCCCGGAATCGGATCGGGCTCTCCGGCGAGACCGTCGCCGCGGCCGCCGGCCGCCTGCGCCACAGTCCACTGCACGACATGATCGCCGGGCAGATCACCGAACTCATCGAGGGCGCCGACGCGCTCGAACGGGATCCCGCCGCGGTCATGATCGGCCAGTGCTGCGTGGAAATGATACGGGCCCTGCTGCTTTCGGCGTCCGGGCACACGGGCGACAGCGCCGCGGCCATCCCGCACCAGGCCGTGGTCCGCGCGGTCCAGACCTATGTGCGCGAGCATCTGGCCGATCCGGACCTGCGGGTCGAGCAGATCGCCGCCGCGCACAACATCTCCTCTCGCTATCTGTACCGGCTGTGCGCGGCGGCGGGAATCCGGCTGGAGCAGTGGATCATCGGCGAACGGCTGTCAGCGGCCCGCGCCCTGCTGGTGGATCCCGCCCACGGCAGCCGCACCATCAGCGCCATTGCCCACACCGTCGGATTCCGCGACGCGACCCATTTCACCCGCCGCTTCCGCGCGGCCTACGGCATGACTCCGCGCGACTGGCGATACGCCACGACGGCCGGATGACTACCGCCGCTCTCACTCCGCGCCTGCGCCGCGGGCAGTCGCCCCCGTGACCACACGCCACTCCCGCGGGCCGACCCCGTAGACGGCACGGAATCGGCGGGTGAAGTGGCTCGCGTCGCGGAAACCGGCCGTTCGCGCCACCCAGCCGATGGTGCGGCCGGCGTGCTGCGGGTCGGACAGGATCCGACGTGCCAGCTCGAGCCGCTCGGCGATCACCCACTGCCGCATCGAACGGCCCGCATCGGCCCACAGCCGGTACAGCTGCCGCTCCGAAATATTGTGTACCGCAGCGACTTCCGCCGCCGTGAGATCCAGACACCCCAGGTGGGAACGCAGGTAGCTCTCGATCTGGCCCAGCAGCAGCGGACCGGGCAGGGCGGCGCCGCAGCCGTCCGCGGCGAGTCCACCGGCGGCCGAAAACACCAGTGCCCGGATCAGATCCGCGCACATTCCCCCGATATCCGTGGCACCGGAATCGGATTCGATCTCATCCGCGCGGCCGACGAGATCGGCGATGAAGGCGGAGACCATCGGGTGCAGTGGACTGTGCCGCAGCCCGAGGGCGGCGGCCCGCACCGATCCTCCCGGCAGCCCCAGCTCGTCGAGGGAGATGCGCAGGCTCACGCTGATCGAGGGTCCCCGGGTCACCGACACGAACGGGGTGTCGGTATCGAGAGCACCGCACAATCCGGACGTGAGCACCTCCTGCACGCCGAAATGCTCGTGCACGCGAACACCGTCGGATTGCCGGGCGATCGACAGGATGCCCGCCGGACTGGCCCGGATGTGCCCGGACGTCCTGACCACCTCGAGGCCGGACAATTCGGCCCGGAGCAGGCGCACCGGCCCGAAGATCCACTCCTCGAACCGGCCGTGGACCGCGCGCGGATCGGTGAACCGCACATCCGCGCCGGCCACTTCCTCGGCGGTCGCGGTGGCCATGGCGTCCGCCCGCTCGTGCCGCGCGAGCGACCCGGTGTCGAATACGACAGCCATCCCGTCCTCACCATCTCGACGCGACCGTCGCTCCCATCACACGGCGTCCCGAATACACCCGAAGCCGCCGCAGTGAAGAGTAACAGCAAGCGTCCAGCACACATGACGTCGGCGTTGGATCGGCACCCTGGCCCCGCCGTCGGGACAATGACGAGATCCCCTGCCGCACAGGATGCTTACCACTCGGCGAACCAGGGGCACCATCGACGCGGCAGGCCCGCACGCCACCGCGAACAGCAAACTATCGGCTGCGGTGTCGGCAGTCATGACACGACCACGGGTTCACCACCGTGCGGACTGGGGTCCCACAGTCACGAGCTTCCCGGAAGCCCACAGCCCCTTCATGTTCCGGGCCGATCAGCCGGCGACATCGACCTCGAGGCCCCAGCGCACCGCGGTGGTGGCGGCGACGGTTCGGTTGGGCGCGTTCAGTTTCCGCAGGATGCGTTCGATATGGGTGGCGATGGTGGAGGGTTCGACGCCCAGGTCCGCGGCGATCCGGGCATTGGATCCGCCCGCCGGGAGCAGTGCGAGCACCTCGAGTTCGCGCAGGGTGAGCGCGTGCGGCGGATCGATCCGCCGGTAGTCGACCCGGGTGCCGCCGGACCGGGCCGGGCGCATCCGGGTCCGGTGGACCTCCCCGCCGACGATCAGCAGATGGTCACGCGGACAGCCGGATTCGGCCACCGACCGCGCGAGCTGGAATCCCGCGGTGCCGGCCGCGAACAATCCCGGCTCGGCGAACTCCGTCACCGCGTGCACCGCGTTCCCGGGGCCGACGAGCACGGCCGATTCCCCGGGATCGACCCAGGTCTCGGGGCTGCGGCACGGATCGAGCGCCGCACCGACCACGTCGGCGAGCAGCGCGAGCGCGGTCATCGACGACCGCGAGAACGGCACGCCCGCAGTGCCACTCATGTTCAGCATGCCCAGGTAGCGGCCGTCCACGCCGAACAGCGGCTGGGTGAGGCCCTGCCGGTAGCCGAGCGGCACGATAACCCGCTCGAACACCGGGCCGGAGCGGGCCGCGGCCGGAACCGCACCCAGTTCGAGGGGTACCCGCTCGTCGCGAAGCCGGGCGAACATCGGGTGCGCGTGCAGGCAGGTATCGATGACCTCGAGCGCACCCGGCGGATAGCCGACGCTGGCCGCGGTGCGGTGCGCTCCGGCGACCGGATCGAACCGCGACAGCGCCGCGTGCTCGAAGGCGACGACCCGCGACAGCTCGAAAAGCACCCGGCCCAGACCCGGCCGGTCCGGTGCCGCCGCCTCGATCGACGACCGGACCCGCAGGGCGACGGCCGGGTCCAGACCCTCATCAGATGCGGCAATCATCCGGCCAGTATGACGCGGGTCACGATTCCCGGAGTCGCGGGATGGGTGTGCAGACAGCACCCGGACCGCTGAACCGCGTCCGTCGATCGGCGGACGCCGCGCCCGGCGCGGCGACCTACGTTCTGGCGCACCAGCACACAGCACCGGGAGGTTTCCGATGGATATCGCCGACTACGCGGCACACGACGCGACGGGTCTCGCCACCCTCATGCGGCAGGGGCAGGCCGGGGCCGCCGAGGTCCAGGCCGCGGCGACGGCCGCGATCGCCCAGGTCGATCCCGAGCTCGGGGCGGTCGTGGGCGAGGTGTTCGACCGGCCGCTGGACTACGACCCGTCCGGTCCGTTCGCGGGCGTGCCGTTCGCGATCAAGGATCTGATCATCCACGCGGCGGGCGTGCCGCAGCGCAATGGCAGCCGGTTGTTCGGCGACGGTGTCGCGCACCCCCACGACACCGCGCTCATGACCCGATTCCGGCGGGCGGGCCTGGCGACCATGGCGGTGACCACCTCCCCCGAGCTCGGTTTCAACGCCACCACCGAGGCCCGCGCCTACGGTGCGCCCACCCGCAATCCGTGGGATCCGGCGCGCAGCGCGGGCGGATCCAGCGGTGGCGCAGCCGCATTGGTGGCTGCCGGGGCGCTGCCGGTCGCGCACGCCAATGACGGCGGCGGATCGATTCGCATCCCGGCGGCGGTGTGCGGTCTGGTCGGGCTGAAGCCGAGTCGTGGACGGGTCTCCGCCGCACCCGATTACGCCGATCCGCTGCTGGGCATGGGCGTGGAGTTCGCGGTCACCCGGACGGTGCGGGACTGCGCGGGCCTGCTCGACGCCGTGCACGGCAGCGAACCCGGGGACAAGTACCTGTTCCCCGCCGAGCCGTCCGACTTCCGCACGGTCATCACACGGCCCGCGCCCGTGTTGCGCATCGCCGTGACCGCCGACCTGTCGCAGGCCGATCCGGACTGTGCGCGGGCGGTCGCGGACGTCGCGCGCGAGCTGGCTGCCATGGGGCATCGGGTCGAACTGGCCGATCCCGCTATCGATTACGAGGCGTTCCATCGCGCCAACCTCGACGCCTGGTGCAGTTTCCTCGCCGACGCCGTCACCACCGCCGCGTCCGCGCTGGGCGTCACGCCGGGCGCCGATCACCTCGAGGCCACCACCCGCGCCTGTGTCGCCTACGGCGCCACCCGCACCGCGGCCGATCTGTACGCGGTCGAGTCGACCTTCAATACGGCACGCCGCGCGGTGGCCCGGCTGCTCACCGACTACGACCTGTACCTCACCCCCACCACCGCGCGCCCGGCGCTGCCGCTGGGCCACCTGGACGCCGACGATCCAGCGCTGACCGCACCCGAGTGGTATCGCAAGATCTTCGAATTCGGCTCGTACACCGCGCTGTTCAATGCGACGGGCAACCCGGCGATTTCGCTGCCGCTGGGCCGATCGGCCTCGAACCTTCCGGTCGGCGTGCAGTTCGTGGCCGGCTACGGCAGGGAGGCCACCCTGCTCGCGATCGCCGCCGACCTGGAGCGCCGACTCCCCTGGCATCAGCAGCGCCCCGGGATCTACGCGCACTGATCCCCCGCCGAAAACCCTGCGACGGCACGGCGATGGGTTTGCGAGGATGGCGCGGTGACCGCGACCGCTCCCCCGATCTTCGACGGCGACTTCGAAGCCCACCTCACCGTGCGCGCGACCGATGCCGGACGCCTCGAACGGTACGCCGCCGCACACGAATTGAAGTTCGTGCACATCGTGCTGGAACGCGGCCGCGTCATCGATCAGCCGATACTCACCGTCCGCGCCGCGGGACCGCTTCCCGCGGTTGCGGATTCGGTTGCGGCACTCACCGCGCGCCTCGACGCGGCGGGATTCGAGGTGATCCGCACCAAGATCGAGGCGACACCCTGGGCGGCGGGCGTGCCCACCACCGACGACGCGGCCGTCGCACTGGGTGCCGCCTACTACTTCGAGCACCACATCAAACTGCTGCTCACGCCCGGCACCGAGGCGCACGCACTCGCCCGGCTCGCCATCGCCCACACCGCACACCTCTCCGCCAATGCCCGCCGCACCCGCCCCGACGGCCGCACCGAGCGGTTCGTCACCCAACGCTGCCGGCTGGTCGGCAACAGCACCGCGACCGCCCGGCACACCGCCCTGCTGACCGCGCTACAGGCGAACGACTACGAAGTACTGTCCGCCGAACGTGAATTCGTCGTCCTCGACACCGACGAGTCGATCGACGCCGGCTGGATCACCGAGGGAGGGAATCGGCCATGACAACCAACCCGTGGACCGCACTGGGCCCCGGCCCGTGGGAGCCCACCGCCGTCGTCCCGGCCCAGCCGCCGTCCGGAGCGGACCGGGAACTGCGCGACCTGCCCGGCACGCTACTGCCGGTCGCGGGTGACGGCGTCCTGCAGCGGCCGGTCTTCGATCCCGCCATGGCGGCGCATCGCATGGGAATGCGTTTGAGCGAACCGCACTTCGACGATGCGGACCTGGCCGCGGCCTGGTTTGCCGCCCGCCGCGACGCCCTCGACACCGTGCTGGAGGCCATCGCCGATTCCCCCTGGACCGACCACCTGGTATTGCGCGGCAGCGTCCTGCTCGGCGCCTGGTTCGGCGACCTGGCCCGCGAGCCCGGCGACGTGGATTTCATTGTGCTGCCCACCGAGTGGGAGTTCCACAGCGACCTCACCGACAGCATGCTCGCCGATATCGCCGCCCGAGCGGCCGCGTCCGCCGAAGCCTCCGAGTCGATCCGTCTCCGCGTCGGCGAGGCCGTCGATGCCGACATCTGGACCTACGACCGGGTCCCCGGTCGCCGCCTGGTCGTGCCCTGGACCGCCACCGATGCCCGGATCCCCTCGGGCACCGTGCAATTGGACTTCGTGTTCAACGAGCACCTGCCCGAACCGCCGCGCTGGACCGAGATCCCTCGCCTCGGCCGCCCCGGCCCGGCCGCCGCCGTGCTCGCGGCCGGCCCGGAACTGTCGCTGGCGTGGAAACTGCTGTGGCTCACCGACGACCGCTTCCCCGAGGGCAAGGACCTCTACGACGCCGTCCTGCTCGCCGAGCACTGCACGCCGGCGCCGGAACTGCTCCGCGCGGTCACCCCGGACACCCGGTTCATCCAGCTGCCGCACATCGCCCTCGCCGCCGACTGGGCCGAGTTCGCGAAGGACCGCCCGGACCTGGCGGACCAGCAGGAGACCTTCGCCCGGCGGCTGACCGAAGCCCTCGCGCCGGCCTTTCACCCGGGAGATGTCGATGAGGAGCACTGACGGGGATTGCCGCTCATGCGCTGAATTTCCATGACCTGTGGGCGGGGCGCGGCGGGACGTGTTACAAACCAATTCTGCGGTTTTCGCCGTGTCCGCACGTACGAGAGAGACGCATCCGCATGACCGGTCCGGTCGAGTACTCGCTGTTCGGCGCGATCGAGGCGTGCGTCGACGGGGCCCCGGCGGCCCTGGGCGGGCCGAAACAGCGGTGTGTGCTCGCCGTACTGCTGGCCGAGCGCGGCACGGTCGTCAGCGTCGACCGGCTCACCGACGCGCTGTGGCACGACGAGCCGCCCGCCAAAGGGCTGGTATCACTGCGGTCCTATGTCTCCAATCTCCGCAGGTGCCTGACGGCCGCCGGGACCGATGCCCCGGTGACGCGCTTGGAGACCTTGCCGCTCGGCTATCGGCTGACCCTGCTGGGCGAGGATCGGCTCGACCTCGCCACCTTCGAACACCTGGTCGATGAGGGCCGCGCGGCGCTCGGCCGCGACGACGCGGAACTCGGGTTCGACAAGCTGACCACGGCGTTGCGACTGTGGCGCGGCCGGCCTTTCGGCGAATTCGCCGATCACGAGTTCGCCCATGCGGAAGTGCTGCGGTACTCGGTGCTGCGCAGGCTCGCGATCGAGTCCCGATTCGGCGCCGCGCTGCGGCTGGGCGGCGGCAGTGAACTGATACCCGAAATCGAGGCCGCCCTCGCGAACGATCCGGTGCACGAAAAGCTGTGGGGCCATTTGATGCTCGTGCTCTTCCGCACCGGACGCGGACCCGACGCGCTGGGTGCCTTCGAGCGCGCCCGCGACGCGCTCGACCGGGAAGTGGGGGCACCGCCGGGCGACGAGCTGCGCACCCTGTATCGCAAGATCAGCGACAACAGCACTGAGCTGCTGCTCGAAAGACCCTCGCCCGCACCACTTGTCGTGACCGGACCGGACGTCCGCCGACCGGCCCTGGTCGGCCGCGCCGTCGAACTCGAAGCGCTCACCGACTCGGTGACACGCGCCCACGCCGGGTCGGGCGGTCTGATCGTGGTGACCGGGGAGAGCGGAATCGGCAAGACGGCCGTGGCCGACGCGGTGTCCGGCCGCGCCGGGGAGGCCGGTCTGACGGTCGCCTGGGCGGCCCACCCCACCGGTATTCGCGTCCCCCAACTGTGGATATGGATCCAGATCCTGCGCCGCCTGGGCGACGAATTCGGCGAGGCGGGCCGGAACGCGGTGCGCCACAAGGCCCCCGGCGTCATCGACGCGCTGGTGCCCGAGTGGCACACCGGCGCGGCGGCGGCCACGCCCGGGCCCGCCGCGACCGGCTTCCCCCTCTTCGAGGGCATCGTGACCGCCCTGGCCGAGCTGGCCGCCCTGCGCCCGCTGCTGCTGATCATCGACGACCTGCACCTCGCCGACGCCGCCTCCGGCAGCGCCTTGCTCCTGCTGACCGCACGCATCGCCCGCCTGCCCATCCAGATCGTCTGCACCTGGACGTATTTCGGCAGCGGCCGCCCGGTCAACCGGCAGCTGTACGAGAAGCTCACCGGGTCGAGCGAGATCTCGACCGTGCCCCTGCGGGGCGTGGACCGCGATGCGGCCGGCGAGCTGATCGAGCGGCTCACCGGCGCGCCCGCCACCCCGGAACTGTCGCAGCACCTGTGGGCGCATGCCCGCGGAAATCCCTTCTACATCAAGGAATTGGTGCGAGCACTCGCGGCCGGCGAACAACCGGGCGGCCCCGCCGTGCCCGACCTCGACGCCGTCCCCGATGCCATCGCCGCCGCGGTCGGTCGCCGGCTGGCGGTGCTCGGCAAGCCCGGCCGGCGCGCGCTCGCCGCGGCCGCGGTGATCGGCCCGGAGTTCGATGTCGCGACGCTCGCGGGCATCCTCGACTCCCCGGTCCAGTCGGTCCGGGACCGGCTGCGCCCGGCCTACGAAACGGGTCTGCTCGACGAGCACCGGGAACGGCCGGGCGTGTTCTGCTTCAGTCACGGCCTGCTGCGCGACGCGGTGCTGGTGCGGATTCCGGTGGCGGAGCGGACCGCCACGCACGCGGCCATCGCGTCGGATCGCGCTGCCGCGCTGCCGACCTCGCTCTATGAGGAGGCCATCGCCGCCGCCGACCACGCGTGGCGGGCGGGCACCGAGATCAATACCCATGCGGCCCTGGAGATCCACGAGACCGTGATCCAGCGTGCCCTCGCCCGCTCCGCCTACGCGGACATCGTCGCCCTGGTCGAGCACGCGCTGCAGATCTGCCGCCGCCTGCCCGCCAAACCCGAACTGCTGGAACGACAGTCGGCCCTGTGGCTGCACCTGGCCGGGGCCCGCGGCATCCTGCACGGCCAGACCAGCGCCGCGGCCCTGGCCGCCGTGCAACGCGCATTCGAACTCGGGGAGCAGATCGACGGAGGTGACTTCTACGGCGCGGCGGCCATGCGCTGCATGATGCTGTGCGCCCGCGGCCGGCTCGACGAGGCCGAGGTCATCGCCAACGGCCTCCGGGCCCGGTACAGGGCCTCGAACGACCCCGCCGCCGGGGTCGCGAGCCACTTCGTGGACATCATGACCACCGCACTGCGGGGCGACCGGGACGACATGCTGGCCCGCGCCCAGCGCATGCTCGAGACCTTCCCGCCACCGGAGACGGTCAGCGACCCGACACACTTCTTCCATCCCCGGGTGTACTGCTGGATGGGTTTGATGGAGGCGCTGCGCGGCGACCGGGCCGCGGCCGAAGAATGCTGCCGGATGTCGTTGGAGCTGGCCCGGACTCGCGGTGACGTCTTCAATATCCTGGCCGCGCGGCTGACCTTCGTGGAGGTCTACGCGGTGCTGGGCGTCACCGAGGGCACCGCGGGCGCCGCCGCGGCGGTGTACGAGGAACTCAGCGCAGCGGGCGGTGGACAGTGGGCGGCCTGCGCCAAGGTGGTCGAGGTCTGGGCACGCGCACTCACCGGCGACCACACCGATCCGGCCGCCGCCTTCGCGGCGTTCGAGGCCATCACCGAGGACGGCAGCACCGTCATGGCCCCGTTCTTCCTGGCCCTGCTCGCCGATATCGAGACGCGCCACCACCGCACCGCCGAGGCGCTCGGACTGCTCGCCCGAGCACAGGGCATCGCGGACACCACCGGCGAGCACGCGTGGGACCCGCTGCTGTCGGCCCGAATCGCCGGCCTGCGCGGGGTCGCCACGCACGAGTGACACGACCGCGGGGCACGAGTGACGGGACCAGCGAGACCACTTACCCGTTCACTCGCCGGGCATCGTCCCCGTGCAGGCCTTCGCGCATGGCCGCTCCTCGGGTTCCGCTGTATCGGCTCGTCGCCGGCTCTCGCGGACGGTAATCGGCGCGGATTGGAACCGGCATGGACGGCTGTTCCAATCGAATCCCAATCCCGCGTGGCTACCTTTCGACGGCTCGATTCGACAAGGAGGTGCCCATGATGATGGGAAATCGCGGCCTGATCGGGGTCGCCGTGGCGGCATTGGCAGTGAGCGTGGCGCTCACCGGCTGCGGTAGCAAGGACAGCGCGAAGAGCGCCCCGGCGTCCTCGGCGTCGGTGACCTCGAGCGCGGCCAAGCCGACCACATCGGCGAATCCGGCCAGCGGCAAACTCTCCCCGCGCACGCTCGACACCACCGGTGGCTCGAACTACACGATCGCCGACTACATCAAGGACCAGCACATCATCGAAACCCCGGTGCACAACGGCGATCCGGGCGCGCCGGCGATCGGCCTGCCCTTCCCCGACGGCTGGGCCAACGCCGGGGCCGACACCCCCGACTACGCCATCGGCGCGATCGTCTACGACGGCGCGGAGGCGGCGGGGGCGAACTACACCCCGAATATCATTGCGCTGCTGTCGAAACTGCAGGGCACGGTCGATCCGCAGAAGCTGATCACCGACGCCGCCGGAGAGATGAAGAACCTGCCCGGCTTCACCCAGATCGGCGCCGGGTCGGTCACCACCGTCTCCGGATTCCCCGCCTACCGGATCGCGGGAACCTACACGCTGCAGGGCATTCCGGCGGTGTCCGCGCAGGAGACCGTGGTCATTCCGGGTGCGGGCGGCGTCTATTACGTCCTGCAGCTGAACGCCACCAGCAACCAGGACCAGGCCGGCGTGCTGCAGTCGGCCATCGAGACCATCGACCAGCAGATCACCATCACGGTCTGAGGAGCGAGGCCCGACAATGTCTGTCCCGGAATCCGATTCGCTGCCCGGAACACCGGCCGAGTCGCTCCTGCGGATGTTCCTGAGGGCCGCGGGGCTGCCGTTCGTGCTGTCCCAGGCCGCTGACTATCCGATCGGCGTCAAGCAGTTCCTCCAGTTGTGCCTGATCGTGCTCTATCCCGCGTGGCTGGTGCTGATGCTCGCGGTGGCAGTGCTCTACGGCGTGCTGTGGGTTCTGCTCTGGCCCTTGCATTCCCGGCGGCGGCCCGGCTCCACCCAGGCCGCGGACGACGCAGCGGGGCCGGTGTCCGTCTGCTGACCCCGGTCGAGACCGGATCCGGTCTCGACCGGCCGACGCCGGGTGCGGGTCGGACCTACCTGATGCAGGCCCGGCGGACCGGTAGACCGCGGTCCTCGAACGCGGCCAGCATGGCCTGGCCGCGGCGCGAGCCCTCCGAGGAGGAGGTACGCGACAGCGCGGGCACGTAGGTCGCCGCGCCCACAATGGATTCCGCGACCAGGCCCCAGAAGCGGCGCACGCCCAGACCCGCGCAGCGCGCGATCGCCTCCTGGACCAGGGACAGGGCCGGCAGGCAGCGGTGGGCGAGCCAGACGTAGAGCGCCGGCTCACAGGGCAGGGCCACGACACCGTCCTCGCGGGTGAGGAGGTCGCCGTCGATCACGCGGATCGTGGTGTCGGACAGGCCCGCCCAGTCGATGCCGCCGTCGTTGTCGGTGTGGATCCACAGGTTCTCCAGGCCCGGATCCCAGGCCCGGCCCTCGGACACCACCATGGCCATCACCCGTCCGATCACCGCGTGGATCAGCGCCGTGGCCACCACCTCGGCCGCGATGTCGGCATTGCTCATCTCGGCCGCGTGCCGCCGGTACATCACCTCGATCCGGCCCTCGCGGATGCCGTCGGCGAGCCGCCACCAGCGACGTTTGCCCTGTTCGGCCATGGCGGCGACGGCGTAGACGCGCGGGTGTTCGGGTTGCAGGGCGCGCAGGCGGGAACAGGCCGTCCCGAAGGCGAGCCTGGAATCGCGTGGCGTGGACACGGTTACGGGTTCGAGCATCGAACCTCCTCATTCATCGACTATTCGACCAATGCGGGACAACGAGCACGGGAAGATAGGTTAGGCTTACCAGACTTATCGAGCAATGAACGCGTCAGGAGTAGTTCGTCACCGTGCCCGCCGTAGTCACCACCAGACGGCGACGTCTGTCCGGACTTCTCGTTCTCGCCGCCCTGCTGCTGTGTGCCGTCGCGGCCAGCATTGCCCTCGGCTCGCGGAATCTGAGTCTCGAAACCGTGTACGACGCGCTCATTTGCCCTGGCGGACTGCCACTCTCGTGTCCCGCGGACGGCTCGGCCGCTCAGATCGTGCGCGAATTACGCCTTCCGCGAACAGGACTCGCCCTGGTCGCCGGACTCGCGCTCGGCATGGCCGGCGCCCTGATCCAGGGCTACACCCGAAACCCGCTGGCGGACGCCGGATTACTGGGCATCAATGCGGGCGCGGCCTTCCTCGCCGCGCTGAGCATTCACCTGCTCGCCCTCACCACGCCCGCGCAGTACATCTGGTTCGCCTTCGCGGGCGCCCTGCTCGCCGGCCTGGTCGTGTTCGGCGTCTCCTCGCTCGGGGGCGGCCGGGCGAGCCCGCTCAGCCTGGTCCTCGCGGGCGCGGCGGTCACCGCATTCCTCCAGGCCATGACCAATATCGTTGTCCTGCTGGACGGCACGGCCCGCAATACCTACCGCTACTGGGTGGTCGGCGACGTGGCCGGGCACGATGCCTCCACCTTCGGCCAGGTGCTGCCCTTCCTCGCCCTGGGCGCGATCCTCGCTCTGGCGTCCGCCCCCGCCCTGAACCTGCTCGGTCTCGGCGATGATGTCGCCCGCGGTCTCGGCGTGAATGTCACCCGCAGCCGGGCGCTCGGTCTGGCCGCCGTCGTCCTCCTCGCGGGCGCGGCCACCGCCGCCGTCGGACCGATCGCCTTCCTCGGCCTGATCGTCCCCCACCTCGCGCGCGCCCTCACCGGCCCCGATTATCGCTGGCTGCTCCCCTTTTCAGGCTTGCTCGGCGCACTGGTCCTGCTGCTGGCCGACACCGCCGGCCGCCTCATCGCCCGGCCGGGCGAACTCCAGGCCGGTGTCACCCTCGCCGCCCTGGGAGCGCCGTTCTTCATCCTTCTGGTCCGCCGCCGAAAGCTGGTGAGCCTGTGACTCTTCCGACACCTCCCAACGACACCGCAGCCCCTGTGAGCCCTGGCCACCCCACGGCAAACGCCTCCGGAAGCACCGGATCACCCTCCGCCCGGCTCACACCGGCAACACCGCCGATCGCCTCCGATCACCCCGGCACTCCCGGAAGCGCGGAACCATTCGGGAGCGGCGACCGGGCTCACGCTGACGAATTGCGCGCTGTCCGGCCCGCGGTGCGGGTGGGCGGGTTCTCGGCGGTGCTGCGGATCGGTGCGCTACTCACCGTGATCTCGCTGGCGGCCCTGTTGTTCGGGTTGTTCGCGCTGGATATCGCGGTGGGCGAGTTCCGGATTCCGCTCGGGCGAGTGCTGGATGTGCTGGGCGGCGGAGGGACTCGCGCGCAGCGGTTCGTGATCATGGATTCACGGCTGCCCAGGGCGCTGACCGCGATCGCGGTCGGAGCGGCACTGGGACTGGCGGGCGCGGTGACGCAGTCGATTCTGCGCAATCCGCTGGCCAGCCCGGATCTGCTGGGCATCACCTCCGGAGCGAGCTGTGGTGCGGTCGCGGTGCTGGTCGGGATGGGTGGCGTCGGGACGGGCACGGCTGCGGCGCTGGGCGTTTCGGCGGCGGCACTGGCCGGCGGGCTGCTCACCGCCGTGCTGATCTACCTGCTGGCCTGGAGCCGGACCACGAGCGGGGACAGCGGGGTCACGGGATTCCGGTTGGTGCTCATCGGGATCGGCGTGAACGCGGCGCTGCTGTCGGCGGTGAGCTGGCTGCTGACCCGGGCCACGCTCACCGATGCCGCGCAGGCCCAGCAGTGGCTCACCGGATCGCTGAACACCGCGGACTGGTCGACCCTCGTGCCCGCCGCGATCGGCCTGGGCGTCGCGCTGCTCGTCACGGCCGGGTCGGCGCGGACGCTGGCCGCGCTGCGGTTCGGCACCGACACCACGCGCATCCTCGGCGTCCGCATCCAGACCCAGCAGGCGATTCTCATAGCCGCCGCGGTCGCTTGCGCCGCGCTGGCGACCGCGGCGGTGGGCCCGCTCGGGTTCGTCGGGCTGGCCGCACCGCAGATCGCGCGGCGACTGCTGCGGGCCCCCGGGGAACCGGTCATCGCCTCGGCACTGGTCGGAGCCATCGCGGTGGTCGGGGCGGACCTGCTCGCGCGCACCGCCTTTCCCGTCTCACTGCCGGTCGGCGTGGTCACCGCGGCCGTCGGCGGACCGTTCCTGCTCTACCTGCTCGTTCGCACCAACCGGAAGGCGACACCGTGACTCTCGCTGCGGAAGACATCACCCTCGGCTACGGCGATCGGGTCATCGTCGACGGGCTCTCGGTGCGGATCGAGCCCGGGCTGATCACCACCGTCATCGGCCCCAACGGCTGCGGCAAGTCGACGCTGCTGCGCTCCCTGGGCCGGTTGCTGCGGCCCCGGTCCGGCCGGGTCCTGCTGGACGGCAAGGCCATCTCCACCATGAAGACCAAGGACATCGCGCGCATCGTCGGCATGCTGCCCCAGACGCCGGTCGCGCCCGAGGGCCTGACCGTCGCGGATCTGGTTGCCCGCGGCCGTCATCCGCATCAGTCCTGGCTGCGGCAGTGGTCGGCCGACGACGAGGCCGAGGTGACCGCCGCGCTGGAACAGACCGGCATCGGGGACCTGGCGGGCCGCACCCTCGACGAGCTCTCCGGCGGCCAGCGCCAGCGCGCCTGGATCTCCATGGCGCTGGCCCAGGGCACCGACATCCTGCTGCTCGACGAGCCGACCACCTACCTCGACCTCGCCCATTCGCTCGAGGTCCTCGACCTGGTCGATCGCCTGCACGACGATCTCGGCCGCACCGTCGTCATGGTCCTGCACGATCTGAATCTGGCCATCCGCTACAGCGACCGCCTCATCGTCATGCACGCCGGCCGCATCGTCGCCCAGGGCGTCCCCGCCGACATCATCGACGCCGAACTGCTGCGCGAGGTTTTCGGCCTGCGCGCCGAGGTGCTCGAGGACCCGGTGTCGGGGCGGCCGATGATCGTGCCGATCGGCGACCGGCACGTGCGCGACTCCCGATCCGGAGGCATGCCGGCGGACGCCGGGGTATGAGCAATACCACACCAGCAACTCGCCGGTTACGACGGGCTGTAGTACGCATTCCTGTCGTTGTCTCCGTAAACTTGTGGGATGGCAGGTCTTGGTGAACTCGAGAAAGCGGTCATGGACCAGTTGTGGTCGGCCGACGAACCGCAAACGGTCCGGCAGGTCCATGAAGCCCTCGCTGAGCGTCGTGAACTCGCGTACACCACGGTGATGACCGTTCTGCAACGCTTGGCGAAGAAGAATCTAGTGGTCCAGCAGCGCGACGACCGCGCACACCGGTACGCGCCGGTGCACACTCGCGACGAACTCGTCGCCAGCCTCATGGTCGACGCGCTGCAGCAGGCGGACGAGGTCGGCAGCCGGCGCGCCGCGCTCGTGCACTTCGTCGAACAGGTCGGTGCGGACGAGGCTGCCGCATTGCGCGACGCACTCGCTAAGCTCGAAGCCACCGAGGTGGCGCGCAAGGACAAACCCGAGTCCAAATAGCCGTAGCCTCGGCCCGAGCCCCACAACGCAGTGAGCTGAGGACATGGACTGGACAGCGCCGGTTTTCGCCGGTCTCGCCCTGTTGTTGGCGGGACCGGTTCCAGCGCTGCTCAGCCGGGCGACCTGGCCCTATCGCAGTCCCCGTGCCGCGCTGGTGCTGTGGCAGGCGATCGCGCTGGCCGCGGTGCTGAGCGCCTTCGGCTCCGGACTCGCCATCGCCTCCCGGCTCCTCGTCCCGGGCGGCGACGGCCGTCCGACCACCACGCCCAGCAAGGAGATCGACGCCCTCGGTCTGCCGCTGTGGCTGGCCCTGGTCCTGGTGTTCGCGCTCACCCTGCTCGTCGGGGCACGGCTGATCTGGTCGGTGATCCGGGTCGGCATCCACACCCGCCGCCGCCGTGCCCGCCACCGCATGCTGGTCGACCTGCTGGATCAGTCCGGCGTGCACCGGAAATCGGCCGACATCCGAGTACTGGCCGCTACCGAGCCCATCGCCTACTGCCTGCCCGGTCTGCGGCGGCGCGTGGTTCTCAGCCAGGGCACCGTCACCAACCTGTCCGACGAGGAACTCACCGCCATCGTCAGCCACGAACGCTCGCACCTGCGCGCCCGCCACGATCTGGTGCTCGAGGCCTTCACCGCCGCGCACGAGGCGTTCCCCCGGGTGGTCCGCTCCAAATCCGCGCTGGACTCGGTGAAGCTGCTCATCGAACTGCTCGCCGACGACTCCGCGGTCAAGGTCACCGGTCCCACTCCCCTGGCACGCGCCCTGGTGGCCTGCTCCAATTCCCCAGCCCCGCAGGGCGCCATGGCCGTCGGCGGCCCGACCACCCTGATCCGGATCCAGCGCCTGGCCGGACCCATCGGCGATCTCCGCATCGCCGTCGCCGCCTACGTGGCCGCCGCCGCGATCCTGGTCGTCCCGACCCTCGCCGTCGCGATCCCCTGGCTGGTCGAACTCAGCCGCCTGGTCAGCCGTGCCTGATCCCCGCCTGCCCGCCCCCGAATCCGGCTCGGGCGCGCCGCAATCCGCCATGTCCGCGGCCCATTCCGGCCCGGGCGAGAGCCTTTCGCCATCGCCCGCGACCAGCGGCGACCCCGCGCCCACTCCGACTTCGACACCCACTTCAGCCCGGGAGGAAACCATCGCCACCGACTCGTCACCCGCAGCCGAGGCTCCGCCGACCGACAGGGTGGCCGAAGCCCGACGCCGGACCGGCGCCCGCGAGAGCGGGCGGGACCAGCGCGACCCGGCCGGGACCACGAGCCCGGTGGACGACCGCGCCGGGGCCGGTTCCGAGGGCGGCGAGGTGCGGTTCGCGGATCTGGGATTGCCGCCGGTGCTCGTGCAGGCGCTGCGGCGAGGCGGGATCGATAAGCCGTTTCCCATTCAGGCAGCGGTGATTCCGGACATTCTGGATGGGCGGGACGTGCTGGGCCGGGCGGCGACGGGTTCGGGGAAGACGCTCGCGTTCGGGCTGCCGATGCTGGTGCGGCTGTTCGGTGCGCCGAGTGCGCCGCGGCGGCCGCGGGGGCTGATTCTGGCCCCGACCCGGGAGCTGGCGATTCAGATCGAGAGCGCGCTGGACGAGCCCGCGCTGTCATTGGGGTTGCGGCTGGCCACGGCGGTCGGCGGGTTGCCGATCAAGAAGCAGGAGGAGCGGCTGGCGCGCGGGGTTGATGTCGTCATCGCGACGCCGGGGCGGTTGACCGATCTGCTCGGGCGGAAAGCGGTGCAGCTGGGCGACATTCGGGTCGTCACGGTCGACGAGGCCGACCACATGGCCGAGCTGGGCTTCCTGCCGCAGCTGACGGCGCTGCTCAACAAGGTGCCGGGCGAGGCGCAGCAACTGCTGTTCTCGGCGACCCTCGACGAGACGGTCGACGGACTCGTGCGGAAGTACCTGCGGGAACCGGCGACCCATGCGATCGGCGCCGTTCCGGCCGCGACGGTGCCGGAGCCGGTGGACGCCACGGTGTCAGGCGCGGATTCGGGCGGCGAGCTCGGGAGCATTGCGGCCGGACCCGATATCGCGCACTACGCCCTGCATGTGCGGCGGTCCGACAAGCGGGCGGTGGTCAGCGAGATCGCCGCGCGGCAAGGCCGGACGCTGCTGTTCGTGCGCACCCAGCACGGTGCCGACAAGCTGGCGCGCAAGCTGCGCGAGATCGGGATCGGCGCGGTCGCGCTGCACGGCGGCAAGGCGCAGAACCAGCGCAATCGCATGCTCGCGGCATTCGCGGACGGAACCGCGCCCGTGCTGGTCGCCACCGATGTGGCCGCCCGCGGGCTGCACATCGACGATGTCTCGCTGGTCGTGCACGTGGATCCGCCCGCGGATCCCAAGGACTATCTGCACCGGACCGGGCGAACCGCGCGGGCGGGCGCGTCGGGCACGGTCGTCACCATCGTCACCCCGGACGACCGGGAGGAGGCCGCGCGGCTGGCGGAGCGGGCCTCGGTGACGCTCACCGACGTGGAAGTGCGGCCCGGCGATCGGCGGCTGCTCGAGATCACGGGGGCGCGTCGGCCGAGCGGCCGACCGGTGCCGGACCCTTCGGCGCCGCCCGCGCCCGCGGCGGAGGCTCCGCGCGAGCAGCCGCGGTTCCGGCAGCGGCCGAAGGGTGAGAGCCGGCCGCACAACAAGAAGCGCAAGCCGGGCGTGGCGCGGCGTTCGTCCCGCTGACGCCAACACGTTTGGATGTTCCTACGACACGCGCGTGAAATCGCGCGAGTTTCCCGGCAAATCGGACGAGATTGAGATAACTCCGAGCCCGAAACGAGCCGGAGCAATCTTTTAGCAAACGAACTCGGGTGGCTCGGTATCGGGAGCGGACAGCCTCCGCGTCATTCCCCGCAGGGAATCGCGAACTCGCCGCCGAGCGGTGAGCATGTGAGTCATGAGCGAACGAAAGAACCTGCGCTACACCGTCATCGAATCCACGAACGAGGGTGGTTCGAAGTTCACCGACGCCGAAATCCCTTTGACCGAGCGGACTCTGGCGGTCGGAGTGCCCGCCATGGCCGTCGGCGGCATGCCCTCGACCGCGGGTGTGTCCTACCTGCGCAGCGCGGGCTTCGACAGTGAGCCGCATCCGGCCCCGGCCCGGCAATGGGTGGTCATGCTGCGCGGCGCGATCGAGGTGACCACCTCCGACGGTGAGCGCCGGCGGTTCGCACCGGGTGATCTGGTGCTGGCCGCCGACACCGGGGGATGCGGTCACACGACCGTCGCGGTGGGCGAACCGCCCTTCGAGGCGCTGTTCATCCCCACCGCGTCCTGAGCCGAGGCTCAGAGCAGGTCGGCGTTGCCGTCGATGGTCTTCAGCTTGTATTCGAAACGGTCGATGCGCCAGCCCTTTTCGGTGCGCTGCAGGCCGAGGACGTAGCTGCCGACGAACCATCGGGTGGTGCCGCCCGCGGCGTCGTTCTTCACGTGCACGGCGATGGCGTCGGCGTGGGCCAGCGCCGTGTCGCCGGTGATCTCGACGAGGTGATTGCCGGCCTGGTGCTGGACCGCGTCCAGCGCACCCAGGCCGGTGGCCCAGGCATCGGCGATGTCGGCGCCGGACCGCGGGCCGACGGGTCCGCCGAAGCCGTTGTCGAAGAACACCTCCTCCGCGAACACCGACTCGCGCAGGTCGGCCCAGCGGGCCTGGTCGCAGTAGACGAAGAGTTTCGTGATGGTGTCGCTGACATCCAGTCGATCGGCGAGCGCCGCAAGGTCGGTCACGGACGCCAACCTAGGAGACGTCGCTGGCACCCGCCTGGCATTTTCCCCGCCTGATCGCACCGCGAACTCTCAGCATTCAGCTACCATGGTCCAACGTGCAGTTTCTTCCCGGGCAGACTCCGCCCTACGACCTGACCTACGACGACGTCTTCCTCGTCCCCCGCCGGACGGATGTGGCGTCCCGGTTCGATGTCGATCTCTCCACCACCGATGGGACCGGCACGACCATTCCGCTCGTGGTCGCCAATATGACAGCCGTCGCCGGCCGCCGCATGGCCGAGACCGTCGCCCGCCGGGGCGGCATCGTGGTACTGCCGCAGGATCTTCCGATCCCCGCGGCCTCCGACACCATCGCCTTCGTCAAGAGCCGCTCCCTCACCGCCGACACCCCCGTGGTGCTCGATCCTGACCAGTCGGTGTCCGATGCGCTGGCCCTCATCCACAAGCGCGCCCACGGCGCGGTCGTGGTGGTCGAGAACGGCAAGCCGGTCGGAGTGGTCACCGAGGGCGCCTGCGCAGACGTGGACCGCTTCGCCCGCCTGAGCGTGGTCGCCGACGCCAATTTCGTCAGCGCCCCGGCCGACTCCTCGCCGCGCGACATCTTCGATCTGCTCGAGGCCAAGCACGCCCACCTGGCCGTGCTGGTCAATGCCGACGGCACCCTCGCGGGCGTGATGACCCGCACCGGCGCCATCCGCACCGGCATCTACACCCCGGCCACCGACGCCAATGGCCGGCTGCGCATCGCGGCCGCCGTCGGCATCAACGGCGACATCCCGGCCAAGGCCAAGGCCCTGGTCGACGCGGGCGCCGACGTCCTGGTCATGGACACCGCGCACGGCCACCAGCAGAAGATGCTGGAGGCGCTGGCCTCGGTGGCCGCACTGGATCTGGGCGTGCCGCTGGTCGCGGGCAATGTGGTCTCCGCCGACGGCACCCGCGATCTGATCGCGGCCGGCGCGGACATCATCAAGGTCGGTGTGGGCCCCGGCGCCATGTGCACCACCCGCATGATGACCGGCGTGGGCCGCCCGCAGTTCTCGGCCGTGGCCGAATGTGCCGCGGCCGCCAAGGAATTCGGCAAGCACGTGTGGGCCGATGGCGGCGTTCGCCACCCGCGCGACGTGGCCCTGGCCCTCGCGGCCGGCGCGGCCAACGTGATGATCGGCTCGTGGTTCGCGGGCACCTACGAGTCGCCCGGCGACCTGCGCGTCGACCGCGACGGCAACCGGTACAAGGAGTCCTTCGGCATGGCCTCCAAGCGTGCCGTGGCCGCCCGCACCGCCACCGACTCGGCGTTCGACCGCGCCCGCAAGGCACTGTTCGAGGAGGGCATCTCCTCCTCGCGCATGCGCCTCGATCCCGAGCGCCCGGGCGTGGAGGACCTGATCGACCACATCACCTCCGGTGTGCGCAGCTCCTGCACCTACGCCGGCGCCCGCACCATCGGCGAGTTCCACGAGCGCGCCATGCTGGGCGTGCAGTCGGCCGCCGGTTTCGCCGAGGGCCGGCCGCTGCCCTCCGGTTGGTGATCACCACCGGTTGGTACTGCACAACCCGAACCCGGTGGGTCCCTCTGGGATCCGCCGGGTTTCGCGTATGCGGGGCCCGGCCCGGCGGCGATGCGAGGCCGCCGCCGGATGTGATATGGCCCCGCTGTGCGGAAGCCGTGGAAGAGGCCCGGTACCATGGCCTCACCGGACCCAAGAAATGGGTATCCGTGGCGTATCTCCGCCAGCAACCCCTGCGAAAGGAACCAGTTGTCACCCGCGTCCAAGGGCGCTTCACAGGAGGGCTCCTCTACCGAGCCGGGTGACGAACCCGGCTTCCCCGCAATACCGGCTTCGGAAACGGCCAGGTGGTGCTGACCGTGTCGGTCCTGCTCACCGTTCTCAGTCTGCTCGGATTCATCGCTCTGACCGCCGGCACGGCACTGTTCGTCGCCGCCGAATTCTCGCTCACCGCTCTGGAACGCTCCACCGTGGAGGCGCACGCCCGCGACGGCGACCGCCGGGCCCGGCAGGTGCGGCAGGCGCATCACACGCTCTCCTTCCAGTTGTCGGGCGCCCAGCTGGGCATCACCATCACCACGCTGATCACCGGTTATATCGCCGAGCCCGTGCTGGCGCGGCTGCTGGAGCCGATGTTCCGCTCGTTCGGGGTGAGCGCCGGTACCGCACAGGGCATTTCGCTGGCGCTGGCACTGCTCATCGCGACCTCGCTGTCCATGGTCTACGGCGAGCTGGTGCCCAAGAACATCGCCATCGCCAATCCGCTGTCCATGGCCCGGCTGACGGCCGGGCCGATGATCGCGTTCTCCACCGTGTTCAAGTGGATGATCAATTTCCTGAACGGGGCCGCCAACTGGGCGGTACGTCGGCTGGGCGTGGAGCCCGCGGAAGAACTCCGTTCGGCGCGTTCGCCGCAGGAATTGGGTTCGCTGGTGCGGACTTCCGCCCTGCACGGGGTGCTGGATCAGCGCACCGCGCAGGTGGTGGATCGCTCGCTGCAGTTCGGTGAGCGCACCGCGGAGGAGCTGATGACGCCGCGGATGAGGATCGAATCCCTCGATCAGGACTGCACTCTCGCCGATCTGGTCGACGCCGCCCGCGAGACCGGCTACTCCCGGTTCCCGGTCATCGACGGCGATCTGGACAACACCCTGGGCTTCGTGCACGTGAAGCAGACCTTCGTGTACCCGGCGAAGGATCGCCGCAGCACCAAGCTGAAGACGATCGCCCAGCCGGTGCCGATCGTGCCTGCCAGCCTCGACGGTGACGAGGTGCTCGAGCGGGTGCGTCGGGACGGCATGCAGGTGGCGCTGGTGGTCGACGAGTACGGCGGCACCGCCGGCATCGTCACCATGGAGGACCTGATCGAGGAGATCCTCGGCGACGTGCGCGACGAGCACGACGAGGAGGAACTCGATGTGCGCCGCACCCCGAACGGCTGGAACTGCTCGGGCCTGCTGCGCACCGACGAGGTCTCCCGCACCACCGGTTACGACGCACCCGAGGGTGAGTACGAAACCATCGGCGGCCTGGTGCTGACCCGGCTGGGCCGGATCCCCGAGACCGGCGACGAGGTGCTGCTGCCGCAGCCCGGCAACCACCAGCTGGAGCAGCCGCACACCAAGGGCGGCTGGATCGCCCGCGTGGAGCGGATGGACGGCCGGCGCATCGACCGCGTCCTGATCCGGCCCGTCGACGCCGAGACCCTCGCGACCTGGGAGCACAGCCATGGGTGACCTGTACGCCGTCCTGCTCACGCTGGTGCTGCTGCTGGGCAACGCGTTCTTCGTGGGCGCGGAGTTCGCGCTCATCTCCGCGCGCCGCGACCGGCTGGAAGCGCTTGCGGCGCAGGGCAAGCGGAGTGCCAACACGGTCATCCAGGCGGGTCAGAACCTGTCGATGATGCTGGCAGCCGCGCAGCTGGGCATCACGATCTGCTCGATCCTGCTGGGTCGCGTGGGAGAGCCGGCGGTGGCGCATCTGCTGGAGAAGCCGTTCGATCTCGTGGGTGTGCCGAATTCGCTGCTGCATCCGATCTCGTTCGCGCTGGCGCTGACCATCGTGGTGATCCTGCACATTCTGCTGGGCGAGATGATTCCGAAGAACATCGCTCTCGCCGGGCCGGAACGGTCGGCGCTGCTGCTGGTTCCACTGCATCTGATGTGGCTGCGGCTGGCGAAGCCGTTGATCGCGATCTACAACTTCGCGGCCAATATCACCTTGCGCGCCCTGCGGATCGAACCGAAGGACGAGCTGGATTCCACGGTGTCGTCGGTGGAGCTGGCGGAGATGTTCGGGGAGTCGCGTTCGGTGGGCCTGCTGGACGAGGAAGAGCATCGCCGCCTCACCCAGGCGCTGGGCTCGAGCGACCGGATCGTGGCCGATGTGATGGTGACGCTGGCCAAGACCCGCTCGGTGCCGCTGCGCGGGGACGGGACCACGCTGGGCGATATCGAATCCGCCGTCGCCGAGACGGGCTTCTCCCGGTACCCGGTGCGCGCGGGCGACGGTTCCCTGGTCGGCTACCTGCATGTCAAGGACGTGCTCGATCTGACCGCCGACGACAGTGCGGGCCCGGGCACCCCCATCCCCCGCACCGATATCCGCCCGCTGCCCACCGTCAGCATGGGAACCACCCTGTTCGAGGCGCTGGCCCGCCTGCGCCGCACCAACTCGCATCTGGGCCGCGTGGTCGACAGCCGCGGCAATACGGTCGGCATCGTGGCCCTGGAAGACCTGGTGGAGGAGTTCGTCGGCACGGTCCGCGACGCCACCCACCGCCTCGCCGAATGATGAACGCGCGCACCGATTCCACCGTGTCGCCCGGACCCGAATGGCTGTCCGGCCCCGCTTGGCGGGGCCGGGCGGCCGCCCACCGCGACCGCGTCGACGCCCTGGTCGGCCCGTATCTCGAACGCCGAGCGGCCGGTTCGAAGCACCCGGTGATCGACTTCCTGTTCACGTACTACGGCCACAAGCCCGCCCAGCTCCGAAAGTGGCATCCGGGCTTCGGCGTTGCGCTCGCCGACGCCGACGACTACGCGGGTTCCCGCGGCTACCACCAGATCTCGGCCACCGACCCCGCCGGTGCCCCGACCTCCGGCTGGACCGCCGACCCCGCGTTCCTCGAAAAGCGCCGCGACACCCTCGAATTCGTCGCTCGGCTCCTCGCGGCCACCGCCACCCGCTCCGCCCAGCTCTCCTGCTTCGGGCTGCACGAGTGGGCGATGGTCTACCGCACCGACGACGTCCGCCACCAACAGGTCCCCCTTCGTCTGGGCCACCAGGGCACCGACACCGTCGTCGAGTCGATGCAACTGCGCTGCACCCACTTCGACGCCTTCCGCTTCTTCACCCCCGAAGCCGCTCCGCGCAACATCGAACCCCTGACCCGCGAATCGCAGATAGACCGCGAGCAACCGGGTTGCCTCCACGCCAACATGGACATCTACAAGTGGGGCTTCAAACTGACACCCTTGATCTCGTCCGACCTACTGTTCGACGCCTTCGAGCTGGCCTGCGCCGCCCGAGAACTCGACATGAAGGCCAGCCCCTACGACCTCCTCGACTACGGCTACACCCCCATCCGCATCGAAACCCCCGCCGGCCGAGCCGAATACGTCCGCGCCCAGGCCGACATCGCGGCCCGCGCCGAACTCCTCCGCACCCGCCTCCTCGACGCCTGCCGAGAACTGCTGACCGGGGTGATCGAGCCCCCGTCGGGAAGCGGAACGGCGGTGGGTCTATCCCGCGGTCGCCAGTAGATCGGCGAAGTTCGGCGTACCGGGCTCGTTCGGCAATCTGGTCACACGCGCGACGAAGCTGATCGCGTGGTACCAGCCGCAGAGGAGCACGAGATCCAGCAACTGCTGCTCATCGAATTCCTTCGCCAGTGCGCCCCACAGACCGTCATCGATATCGCACTCGTCGTGCAAGGAGTCGACCGCGCGGATCAGTAGACGTTCGGATTCCACTGTCCAGCAAGGATCGTCGGCCTCACCGTGGGTGAGCGAGATCTGCTGTTCCGGGGTGAGCCCGGCACGCCCCGCGAAAACCGCGAGGTGCACACCCCACTCGTATTCACAACCGCAGCGCGCGGTGGTCCGGTCGACGACGATCTCACGTTCGCGAAGGCTCAGTGACAGCTCCCTGCTCAGCTCATAGCCTCCCCAGCCATGCATCGCGGTGGCCATGGGCAGGTTCTTGACGAAAAGCCGGAACAGGCCGATCGGGGCCGCGCCGCCGGGCATCATTCGGGCCAGCAGTGCGCCGGTTCCCTCGGCGTACGGCGGCTCGAGAGGTTCGATTCTGGACATCCCAACTCCCATGTTTCGAAAATAGAAACATCTACGGATGCTAGTGTTTCGATATTCGAAACGCAAGGAGTGCGATGGGAGTCCCACGGCCCGGAAGACCGGTACGCGGTTCGTCGACGGGACGTCCGCTGATGGCGGCGCTCGACCTGCTCGGACGGCGGTGGACCCTGCGCATCATCTGGGAACTTCAGGACGGTCCGGTCGGAGCGCGGGGTCTGCTCTCTCGATGCGAGGGACTGTCGTCCAGCGTGCTGTATCAACGCCTGAGGGAACTCACGGAGGCCGGCGTGCTGTGCGCAGACAAGGACGGGTACGCGCTGACCCCGCTGGGCGCCGCACTGCGCGGCGCACTCGACCCACTGGACACCTGGGCCAACAGGTGGGGCGAAACCCATTCCAGCACAGACTGACTCGCAAAGCACCGCGACCATCGCGCCGGCGTCTCGACTGTCCTGTTCGTGATCATCGTGAACGCGGAGCGAAGACGCCGGCAGCCAACGCGTTACTCGGTGACGGGGTGGATTTTGAGGGGACAGGTGTAGCCGGTGGCGTCTATTGCTCGGGTGTCGGTTGAGTTGGGGGCGGCTACTTCGGTTTTGACGATTTTGGGGTCGGGTTTGCTGGAGGGGCCGTAGGAGGTGCCTTCGGCGATGGCGTGGGCGGGGTGGCCGGATTTGACGACGACGGGCGGAGTGTCGGTGCCGGCGGGGAGGCCGCCGATGTAGCCGTTGAGGGTGCGGTCGGCGTGGATGACCGTGCCGGTGTCGGTGATTTCGTCCACGCCGGGGCAGCCGGTTACACAGTGCGGCAAAGGGTTTCGCCCGCCTCCTGAGACGACGAGCCCGATTTATCGGTCGTGTCACAGACACTTGTTTGTCACCGGCCCTACCGATCAGTCAGTTTATGGGTTAGCGTTCCGAGATGTAACTGTGACCACACTGCGCAGCTGTCTGTGCCACCGGTCACTGCACGAACTTTCGGAAGAAGACGGGGGGTAACCGCAATGAAGCGGTTCACAGGCGTGCGCCGGTCCAAGCCGGCGGCGGTGCTGGCGGTGACGCTGCTCGGGGCGGCTCTGCTGCCGATGCAGGGCGCGACGGCGGATCTGCAGTCCGACATCGCGAATCAGGTGCAGCAGTTCCTGGATGTCGGGCGGACCTCGGTGCCGCGGGCGGATTGCGGGGACAACGCGCTGCCGGAAACCGGTCTGCAGGGCGACGTTCCGGCGGAGGATCGCAACAGCGGGCGCAGCACGCTGGGGTATCGGTGCAATCTGTCGTTCGTCGGCGGCTATGTGGGCAGGGGCGCCGGAATCACCTCGGCGACCTATGACCACTGCTCGTACACGGGGTCGATGTTCCCGGGCAATATTCTCGGACCCGCGCAGGGTGTGCAGGTGCTGGACGTCTCGGATCCGGCGAACCCGGTGGTGACCGGCAGCCTCACCGAGCCCGCCATGCTCGCCGGCACGTGGGAATCACTCAAGGTCAACGCCGAGCGAAAGCTGCTGGTGGGCACCGGCGTTCCGGTCGGTGAGGGCGCCGGCTACCTGTCGGTCTACGACATCTCCGACTGCGCGCACCCGCGGCTGCTCAATACCGGTGCGGGCACCAATCTGCTGATGCCGCTGCCGATCACGACCCACGAGGGCGGGTTCTCCCCGGACGGCCGGACCTACTGGGCCTCGGGCATCGCGCCCGGTTTCGTCAGCGCGGTCGACCTGACCGACCCGGCGAATCCGCACGTGATCTGGCAGGGCCTCACCGGCATCGAGGCGCACGGCTTCGGAATCAGCCCGGACGGCAACCGCATGTATCTGTCCGCGCTGGCCGGTTTCACCGTGCTGGACATCAGCGCGGTGCAACGCCGGGATCCGAACCCGCAGGTCAACCATCTGGGACGGGTGTTCTGGACCGATGGCTGGGCGACCCAGCACAGCATTCCGGTCACCTATGACGGCAAGCCGTACCTGTTCACCGTGGACGAGGGCGGTGCGGGCGGGGTGAAGCTCATCGATATCTCCGACGAGACCAACCCGACGGTCGCGGCCAAGATCAAGTTGGAGATCAACCTGCCCGAGCATCAGGATTCGATGCTGGCCTCGGCCATGGGCGGCTCGGTGTTCTCCTACGACGCCCACTACTGTGCCGCCGATCGGCCGGAGAATCCGACCGCGCTGGCCTGCGGCTGGGAGGAATCCGGCATCCGGGTGTTCGATGTGCGGGATCCGTTCCACGCCAAGGAGATCGCATACTTCAATCCGCCCGCCCGCAAGGGCCGCAACCTGGAGCTGTGGAACTCCCCGCACGCCCTGGCCTCGCTCATCGGCGTCCCGGTGATGGAGTTCCCGTCGGCGGCGCGGGCGATGCTGGAGGGCAAGTTCGATCCCAACAAGGCGCTCTCGTCGCGGTCCGGCATGGTCGCGTTCGGTGACCTGTCCACCGACTGGTGCTTCTCCCCGCCGGAGTGGCACGGCAACCAGTTGTGGGCCACCTGTAATGACAACGGCTTCATGGTGTTGCAGCTCGCCGACGACGTGTACACCCCGCCCGCCGACCAGCAGTCCGTGGTGGGATCGTGACGGATCGCTTTGCCCGCCACGGCAATCGACTCCGTCGACCACTGGGCGCCGCCGTTCTGGTCCTGTCTCTGATCGCGGCCGGTGTGCTGCTGCGCCCGGTGCTGATTCCCGAGAGCCGTTCCGCGCCACCGGTGCTCAGCCGGGTCGAGATCGGATTCTGCCAGGATATGGCCGCCCACCACGAGCAGGCGCTGATCATGGTGCAGCGCTTGGATTCCGGCGTGGATCCCACGGTGCGCCGGCTGGCCCAGCAGATCGCCGACGCCCAGCGCATGGAGATCGGCACCCTGCTCGGCTGGCTGCGCCTGGCCGACGCCGCGCCGGACTCCAAGCATCCGATGGCATGGATGAACTCGGCTTCGACTGCGGCGCACGACCATTCGATGACCGGGGCGAACGGCACGTCCATGCCGGGGATGGCCACCCAGGCCGAGCTCGACTCCTTGGCCACCGCGCGCGGCAGTGCGGCCGAGGTCCTGTTCCTGCAACTCATGCTGCGCCACCACCGCGGCGGTGTGGCCATGGCGAAGGCGGCCGACGAGCTCATCGCGTCGGGTCCGGTGAAGGAGGCCGCGCGGGGCATGATCACGGCCCAGTCGCAGGAATCCGGGCTGATGACGATCATGCTCGCCCAACGCGACGCCCAACCCATGTCCTGAGGTGCGCGAGCTGTGGTGGTCGCCTGTCGCCCACGGCCGCAACGGTTTTGGAGTTTCCATCGCAGGAATGGCGGAATCGGATGCTGTCGCGGGACGCCCCTGTCTCCGCCACTCGATGTGCTGTACTGGCGGCATGATCGAATCTGGTGGCCTGACCGAGGCGGTCGACGCGGTGGTTGAACGGTCGTTGCTCGGCGGCCCGCGCCGGTACACCCGCGCCCAGGTGGCCGAGCTGTCCGGCGTACCCGCCGATCGGGCCCGCAAGCTCTGGGTGGCCCTGGGCTTTCCGGCCGCGGCCAGCGACGACGAGGTGGCGTTCACCGACAACGATGTCGCCGCGATTCGCGCCTTCGCCAGCCTGGACCATGCCTCGATCGCGAACGAGCAGAGCCAGATCGCCGCCGCCCGCACGCTGGGTCAGGCGATGGCGCGGCTCGCCGAATGGCAGGCGGATCTGATCACCCGCGAGATCGGCGGCCGGATCGCGGCGGGCACCGGTCGGCCCGAGGCGGGCCGGGAGGCCACCGAACAAGCCATCACGGTGCTCGCCGAATTGCAGGACTACGCCTGGCAACGGCACATGGCCGCAGCGCTGACCCGCTCGCTCGCGTCCGGCGGAGGCACCCGCCACCTGCTGGTCGGCTTCGCCGATATGGTCGGCTACACCCGGCTGTCCCGCCACCTCGACCCCGATGAGCTGACCGAACTGCTGGAGACCTTCGAGTCCACGACCACCGAGGTGATCACCGCGCACGGCGGCTGGGTGATCAAGAATGTCGGCGACGAGGTGATGTTCGCGACGGAGGACGCCCGCACCGGCGCCCGCATCGGGCTGGACCTCAATGCGGCGATCGTCCGTGCGGCCCAGACGATTCCGGAGATGCCCCAGATCCGGGTGGGTCTGGCCTACGGACCGGTCCTGACCCGCTTCGGCGACCTCTACGGCACGGTGGTCAACATCGCCGCCCGGCTCACCGGTGTGGCCCGCCCGGGTACGGTCCTGGTCGACGACGGCGCGGCGATCGAACTCGACGACGACGATGATCTGGCTCTCCAACGTCTGCGCAGCGTGCGGGTCAAGGGCTTCTCCCGCCTGCGTTCCCACCTGGTCCGCGAGCGCAAGCGCCGCTAGCCCGGGCCTCGGCAGTTCCGGCGGAGGCCCGGCCTCGTCATCGCTCTCGCCGAGAGTGCGAAATCTCACCGGCGGCGCCCGGGCCCACCCTGGGTATGGTCGAAGGGATGATCGGCCGAGCGGCCGGGAGAGGTTGACTGTCAGCATGACTCGGGCCGAGGCGCTCACCATTCCGACGCACATCCACGGTTATCCGGAAATTGCGTTCGGCGGCTACCTCGCGGGCCTGCTGGCCGCCCAGGCCGGCGCCGACACCGTGCGCGTCGACTTCCGACGCGCCGTCACGGTCGACACCCCGATCCTGCTCTCGCGCCCCGGCGACGGCCGGACCGCCTTCACCGCCACCGACGACACTCTGCTTGTCGAGGCCGCGCCCGCGGCGCTCACCCTCGACCCGCGGCCGGCACCCGCCTGGGCAGCGGCGAAATCCGCTGTCGAACTGGGGTTGTCGGGCGATCGGACGGTCACCGACTGTTACGGCTGCGGGCTGGCCTGTGAGCCGGGCCGCGGGCTGCTGCTGTTCCCGTCGGAGCTGCCCGGCGAGCAGATGATGGCCGCCGCCTGGACCCCCGACGCCGGGCTCGCCGACGAGACCGGGGAACTCCCGCCCGAGGTGGTCTGGTCGGCGCTCGACTGCCCGGGCGGCCGGGCCGCGTTCGTCTTCTCACGAATGGGCAGCGGCGCGTTCACCGCCGCCATGACCTCACAACAGCTGCGACCGATGTACGCCGGGGCCGACTACATTTCGCACGCCTGGGTGGTCGCGCGCGACGGCCGCAAACACACGGTCGGCGTGGCGCTCTCGACCCCCGACGGTGAACTCTGCGCCCTGTCCGAAGCGCTCTGGATCGAGCCGCGCCAGGGCTGAGCCGACTCGCCGGGCGCGCCACGCCGCCGAATACCGTTGACCGCGAGGCGGACTCGCCGCGACCGCTGAGCGCGGCAGCGGTACTCGTGCCACACTGACCGGGTGGCAGGATCCTCGTCGCCCCAAGCCCAGACCGACGCCATGGCAGCGGTCATCGACTGGAATACCGTCGGCCCCGCATTTCACGATTTCTGGACCAGCACCTACGCTCGTGAGGTCACCAATACCGGCCACCTCACCGGCCGATTCCGCAGCTGGGGACAGATTCTCCGGTTCGTCGCAATGGTCGCCAGCGCCGTGGTGACGGGCCTGGCCGGATTCGAGGGCTCCCTCATCCGAGCTTCCACCGCCTTCGCGGGCGGGGTGGCCGTGGTGGCCACCGGCAGCGCCGCCATCTTCCACGCCGATCAGCGGGTGGCGACCAACCGGCGCACCCAGCAGCTATTGCTGTCCGAGGGTTGGCGCTTCGTCGCGGGTGCGGGCGATTACACCGGTGGCCCCACCGCCGCGAACGCCACCAAGTTCCTGCTCAGTGTCGAGCAGATCCTCTCCACCTACGTGGACGACTACATCAAGACCATCGACGATCCCACCCCGGCACCCTGATCGCCGATCAGCCCGCGGACGAGATGCACCGGATCACCCTCGTCCGTGGGCCGTTGGATCAGGCGGGCTAGAGGTTTCCGACGGCGTGCTCGAGCCGGTCGGCCACCAGCTGACGCGCCTGTTCGCGCAGGGCGGGCCGGAAACCGCTGGGGTAGACCGGATCTGCGGGCGCGTAGGTCTTCAGGACCTCCTTCGCCAGAGTGATCTTGTGCACCTCCGTCGGCCCGTCGGCGATGGCCATCACCTGGGCGTAGTTCATCATGTCGAGGAACGGCAGATCGGTGCTGACGCCGATGGCACCGTGCAGATGCATGGCACGCTGGGCGATGTCGTGCATGACCTTGGGCATGGCCACCTTGATCGCGGCGATGTCGTGGCGGACCTTGCGGTAGTCCTGTTCCTTGTCGATGCGCCAGGCGGTGCGCAGCACCAGCAGCCGGAACTGCTCCATCTCGATCCAGGATTCGGCGATCTTCTCCTGGGTCATCTGCTTACCACCGAGCACGCCCTTGCCCATCGGCCGCGACACCGCCCGCTCGCACATCATGTCGAAGGCCTTGCGCACCAGCGCGACCGTGCGCATGGCGTGGTGGACGCGACCGCCGCCCAGGCGGGTCTGGGCCACGACGAAGCCGAGACCCTCCGCACCCAGCAGCGCATCCGCCGGAATGCGCACGTCGGTGAAGCGCAGGTGAGCCTCGTGCTCACTGAAACCGGGGACGGTGAAGTTCCGCACGATCTCGAGACCGGGGGCGTCGGCGGGCACGATGAACATCGACAGTCGCTGATGCGGCGGCGCGTCCGGATCCGTCACCGCCATGACGATGTGGAAGGCGGCGAATTCGGCGGCGGAGTTGAACCATTTCTCGCCGTTGATGACCCACTCCTGGCCCTCGCGCACCGCGCGGGTCCGGAAGGTCGTCGGGTCCGAACCGCCGGTCGGCTCCGTCATGACGTAGCACGAGCCGATCTCGCCATCGAGCAGGGGCTGCAAGTATTTCGCCTTCTGCTCGGGCGTGCCGAAGTGGGCCAGGATCTCGGCGTTGCCGGAATCCGGTGCCTGACAGCCGAAGACGAGCGGGGCCCACAGGGACGTGCCCAGCATCTCGTTGAGCAGGGCCAGCTTCAGCTGCCCGTAGCCCGGACCGCCCAGCTCGGGTCCCAGGTGGCAGGCCCACAGCTGCTGCTGTTTCACCTTCTCCTGCAACGGTTTCATGAGCGCCCGGATCTCGGGGTTCTGGCGGTCGTAGGGGTTGGGGTAGAGCAGGTCCAGAGGTTCCACCTCGGTCCTGACGAACTCCGCGACCCAGTCCAGTTTCTTCTGGTATTCCGGGTCCGTCTCGAAATCCCAAGCCATGATCAGCCTTTCGTGCGCTTACGCGGTTGGATGAGTCCGTCCAGGACGGTGGTGCAGAGAATGTCGGCGATCTCGTCGGGGGTGTGCTGCCCGTCGGGCCGGTACCAGAAGGTCACCGAATTGAGCATGCCCAGCACGCTGTTGGTGACCACGTGGTCGTCGGTGCGCAGCACGCCCGCGGCCCGGCCGGCGTCGATGACCTGCTGCCACAGCGCTTGCAGGCGGTCGCGCAGCCGCTGCAGCTCCCGCGCCCGTTCCCCGGTCAACGCGGTGACGTCGCGCAGCTGGATGGCCACGGCCCGGCGATTGTCGATGATCAGCCGCACGTGACTGTGGATCAGCTTGCGCAGCTTGGTGACCGGATAGTCGGGGCCGTCTGCGATCTGCTCGGCCTCGGCCAGCATGAGCCGGGTGTAGTCGGCGAGGATCTGCCACAGCAACTCCTCCTTGGATCCGATGTGGTAGTAGAGCGCCCCGCGCTGCACACCGGCCCGATCCCCGATCTCGGCGACGCCGGTGCCGTGGAAACCCTGCTCCGCGAACAGTTCCAGCGCCGCGCGCACGATCCGATCCCGGGTCTCCCCCGGCCCGCTCGCCGACGCGGGCGGGCGGCCGCGGCGGCGGGCCGGGACGGCGGCCGTCATCGGAATCCACCGTCCAGGGCCAGGGTCGCGCCGGTGCAGTAGGCGGAGGCGTCCGAGGCGAGGAACAGCACCGCCCCGGTGATGTCGGCGGGCGCTCCGATCCGGCCGAGTGCGGTGTGCCGGGCCAGTTCGGCGCGCATCTGCGGCGGCCACGCCTTGGCGATATCGGTGTCGAAGGGGCCGCAGCGGATCGTGTTCACCCGCACCGACGGCCCGTAGGTGCGCGCCAAACCCACGGTCAGGGCCTCGAGACCGGCCTTCGCGGCGGCGTAGGGCACCGCCAGCGGTTCCGGATGCGCGGCCTCGATCGAAGATATATTCACGATCGATCCGCCGCCCGCCGCCGCCATGCGCGCGCCGATGAGCACCGAGAGCCGGAACGGCCCCTTCAGATTCGTGGCGATCACCTTGTCGAACATGGCCTCGGAAACCTGATCCAAGCTGGGATAGAGCAGCGACATCCCGGCATTGTTGACCAGCACGTCGACCGTCCCGAACGCACCGTAGACGGCCTCGGCGAGCGTCCCGCACTGCTCCCAGTCGCCCACATTGCAGGCCACCGGGAGCGCCCGCTGCCCGGTCTTCGCGCGCACGTCGGAGGCTAGTTCCTCACATGCCTCGAGCTTGCGGCTGGCGATGACGACATCGGATCCGGCCTCCGCGAGCGCGAGCACCATCTCGCGCCCGAGCCCGCGACTGCCGCCTGTTACCACAGAGACCTTGCCCGACAAGGGTTTTCCCATGAATCGCACCTCCGCTCCGAGCGGCCGGAAAATGTTCCAACCAGTACATTAAATGTACCGATCGATACAATCAACCCTCATCGTCCGAGGCCTCAACCCCGAGGCCGTGAAATACCGCCCGGTAACCGCGAGTAATATGACGCCCGTACTTTTTCCACCCGGCTTCTCGAAATGAGGCAGTAGATGACAGAGCGGATTCAGGTCGGCGGGCTGCAGGTTGCCAAGGTGCTCCACGATTTCGTGGAGAACGAGGCCCTTCCCGGCACCGGTGTTGATTCCGCCGCGTTCTGGTCGGGTGCCGAGGCCGTCATCAATGACCTCGCTCCCCGCAACCGCGCACTGCTGGCGGAACGCGACGACATCCAAGCCAAGATCGACGAGTGGCACCGCGCGAACCCGGGCGCAGGCTACGACAAGGCTGCCTACAAGCAGTTCCTCACCGAGATCGGCTATCTCCGTCCCGAACCGGCCGACTTCCAGATCGGCACCGAGAACGTGGACGCCGAAATCGCCACCCAGGCGGGACCGCAGCTGGTCGTGCCGGTGATGAACGCCCGCTTCGCCATCAATGCCGCGAACGCGCGCTGGGGCTCCCTGTACGACGCCCTGTACGGCACCGACGCCATTTCCGAGGCCAATGGCGCGGAGAAGGGTTCGGGCTACAACAAGGTCCGCGGTGACAAGGTCATCGAGTGGGCCCGCAACTTCCTCGACGACGCCGTGCCGCTGATCACCGGCTCGCACGTCGGCTCCACCAAGTACTCGATCGAGGACGGCGAGCTCGTGGTCGGCCTCGAGGACGGCACCGAGATCGGCCTCGCCGACAACGACGCGCTGGTGGGCTACCTGGGCGACCCGGCCGACCCGACCTCGGTGCTGCTGAAGCACAACGGCCTGCACATCGAGATCCAAATCGACCCGGCCTCCCCGATCGGTTCCACCGACACCGCGGGCGTCAAGGACGTGGTGCTGGAGTCCGCGGTCACCACGATCATGGACTTCGAGGACTCGGTCGCGGCCGTCGACGCCGAGGACAAGGTCCTCTGCTACCACAACTGGCTGGGCCTGATGAAGGGCGATCTGGCCGAGCAGGTGTCGAAGGTCGGCAAGACCTTCACCCGCACCATGAACCCGGACCGCGTGTACACCGCCCTCGACGGCAGTGATCTTGTGCTGCACGGCCGTTCGCTGCTGTTCGTGCGCAACGTGGGTCACCTGATGACCTCCAACGCGATCATCGACGCCGCCGGCGACGAGGTGCCCGAGGGCATCATGGACGGCCTGATCACCGTCCTGATCGCCAAGCACGCCCTGAACGGCGAGACCCGGCTGAAGAACACCCGCACCGGCTCGATCTACATCGTGAAGCCGAAGATGCACGGCCCGGACGAGGTGGCCTTCACCAACGAGCTGTTCGGCCGCGTCGAAGAGGTCGTGGGCCTGCCGGTCAACACCCTCAAGGTGGGCATCATGGACGAGGAGCGCCGCACCACGGTGAACCTGAAGGCGTCCATCTTCGCCGCCAAGGACCGCGTGGTCTTCATCAACACCGGCTTCCTGGACCGCACCGGCGACGAGATCCACACCTCCATGGAGGCCGGGCCGATGGTCCGCAAGGCCGAGATGAAGGCCCAGCAGTGGATCAAGTCCTACGAGGACTGGAACGTCGACACCGGTCTGGCCACCGGCCTGCCGGGCAAGGCGCAGATCGGTAAGGGCATGTGGGCCATGCCCGATCTGATGGCCGAGATGCTGGTCCAGAAGATCGGCCACCCGAAGTCCGGCGCCAACACCGCCTGGGTGCCCTCGCCCACCGCCGCCACGCTGCACGCCACCCACTACCACCTGGTGGACGTGTTCAAGCGGCAGGCCGAGATCGCCAAGGGCGGCCCGCGCGCCACCGTCGACGAGATCCTCGAGATCCCGCTCGCCCCGAACACCGACTGGTCCGCCGAGGAGATCCAGCAGGAGCTGGACAACAACTCGCAGGGCATCCTCGGCTACGTGGTGCGCTGGATCGACCAGGGCGTCGGCTGCTCGAAGGTGCCCGACATCAAGGACATCGGCCTCATGGAGGACCGCGCCACCCTGCGCATCTCCAGCCAGCTGATGGCCAACTGGCTGCGCCACGGCATCGTCACCGAGGCGGATGTCATCGCCTCCCTCGAGCGCATGGCCCCCGTCGTCGATCGCCAGAACGCCGGCGACGCGTCGTACTTCCCCATGGCCCCGGACTTCAACGCCTCCATCGCCTTCCAGGCCGCGAAGGAACTGGTCCTCGAGGGCACCAAGCAGCCCAACGGCTACACCGAGCCGATCCTGCACCGCCGCCGCCGCGAGGCCAAGGCCTTCAACAAGTCCGTGTAGGACACATCCGCTCCGGCTCATGAAAGGAATCCCCGGTCGACCATGTCGGCCGGGGATTCGCCCTAGACTGGCGAGAGTTCCCTGATGAAAGGACAGGAGCCAGTGAGTGTCGCGTGCGAGGGCGAATACGGCTACGGGCCGTACACGGTGGAGGATCTCCACGATCTTCCCGATGAAGGTAAGGCGCACGAGCTCGTCGATGGCTGGCTGATCGAATTGTCGCCGAGCTTCCGCCACGACCACCTCGCAAAGGTATTGACGCGCATCCTGGAACGTGCTGCCGAGGACTCTGGAGTCGATGTCTACGTCCAAGCCCCGATGGACATCTCAACGCCCTCTGGCGCCCGGAAACCCGATGTCGCGCTGATGAGCATGGCAGCTGCTCGAACAGTTCACGATCTCGGGCTTTCACTGGTCCCCGGCCGTGATGTCCAGCTGGCGATAGAGATCGTCTCGCGCGGTTCGGGCAGCGAGCGAGAAGACCGCGGCCGCAAGGTGATCGAGTACGCCCGCACCGGAATCGAGCAGTACTGGCTGGTCGATTTCGACCCGCGCCCACGAATCCAGATTCGGCGTCTCAACGCGGGCGTCTACGGAGATCCGATCATCCTCGAGGAAGCAGACGTCCTCGAGGTCTCCGACCCGTTCCCGATCTCCTTCCCGCTCTCCCGCTTGGCCGACTTCTCCTGACGTTTTCTTCGGCGGGCTCGCCCGGGCTACCTCAGCCGACCCCTATGGTTACTAGGTTCATTCTTAGTACTCATAGGAAGGAGCGTGGATGTCTCCGCGGGTTGGGTTGACGACGGAGCGGGTTGTCGGGGCGGCGGCCGAGCTCGTCGATGAGATCGGGTTCGAGAAGCTGACGTTGTCGGCGCTGGCCAAGCGGGTCGGGGTGAAGGACCCGAGTTTGTATGTGCACGTGCGGGGGTTGCACGATCTGCGGGTGCGGGTGGCGCTGCTGGCCAGTGCGGAGCTCAATGAGCGGATCGGGGCGGCTGTGCTCGGGCGCTCCGGGAAGGACGCGCTGGTGGCGTTCGCGGACGCGTATCGGGCATATGTGCTCGAGTATCCAGAACGGTATGCGGCCACGCAGATTCGGATCGATCCCGCCGAGGTGGCCGGTGAGCCTGCGCTGCTGCGCAGCGTGGAGTTGACCATGGCGTTGCTGCGTGGATATGGGTTGGGAGAGTCGGAGGGACTGGACGCGGCTCGACTGTTGCGCAGTACTTTTCATGGATTCGCGACCCTCGAGTCGGGCGGCGGCTTCGCTCACTCACGCTCCACCGATGATTCCTGGCCGCACATTGTCGAGGCGCTGCACCGAACGCTGTCGAACTGGCCGTCCTATCAGCAGAACAGCCCTGCCTCATGACGGAACACCGTGCGACGCAACCGGATCGGCGCCGATAGCTCGTGTGCGGTCTGCTTCAGTGGCCGTAGCGGCGGGCCATCGCCGCGGTTTCGGTGGCGATCCGGTCGCGAAGCGATTCGGGAGCCAGGACTTCCGCACCGGCACCGAGGCGGAGCAGGTCGGGGATGGCGCGGTCGGTGGATTCGATGGGGAGGCGGATGTCGCGGTAGCCGGTCGGAGTGGGGCCGGTGGCCGAGTCGCGGGCGGCCTGCGCGGTGGCGGGGTCGAGGAGTTCCGGTAGGCGTTCGAAGGTTTCGGCGGTGAGGCGAATCAGGGCCGAATGGTGGTGGCGGCGTTGGTCGAAAGATTCCAGGTAAATGGCCCAGTAGGCGGCGAGGTCGAAGTCGGGTGGGCGGGATACGGAGTCGGGGAGGACCTCGAGTTCCATGATCCGGGAGATGCGGTAGGTGCGCAGGCCGGTGCCGGTGTGGCCCACCAGGTACCAGTTGCCCGATTTGAGGACCAGGCCGAGGGGTTCGGCGGTGCGGGTGACCAGATGTGGTGTGGCCCAGCGGATGTAGGTGAAGCGCAGGGCGTGTTCGTTCCAGACGGCGTCGGCGACGGTGGTGAGGTGGGGCGTCGGCTCGGCTTCGCTGTACCAGCCGGGGGCGTCGAGGTGGAAGCGTTCGGCGACGCGGCCCGCCCGGTCGCGCAATTCCGGGGGCAGGGCGGACATGACCTTGAGGTTGGCGGCGGTCACGATGGCACCGAGGCCGAGATCGGCTGCGGCGCTGGGGAGTCCGGCGAAGAACAGGGATCCGGCCTCGTCGGTGGTCAAGAGCTCGAGTTTCGCGCGGAAGCCGTCGAGGAGACGATAGCCGCCGTCGTGGCCCGGATCGCCGTAGACGGGGATGCCGGCGGCGGAGAGGGATTCCATGTCGCGGTACACGGTGCGGATCGAGACTTCCAACTGGCCGGCGATCTCCTGGGCTGTGACCCGGTCGCGTGTCTGCAACAGCAACAGGATCGACATGAGACGGCTGGCGCGCATACCCGAAATTCTGCCGGAATCCACTGACACTAGATGTCAGTGAAGCCGACATACTGTGCTCCTCGTTCCGAACGGACCCCCTCCGACCATCGAATGAGGAGACACCGCAATGCCTTTCACCGAAACCCGCACCGGCACCTCGCTGTTCTACCGCGATTGGGGCGCCGGCCGCCCGGTGCTGTTCCTGGCCGCGGCCGGCATGGACAGCACCGAACCGCGCGGTGTGATGGCCGATCTGGCCGGGCGCGGCTATCGCACCATCGCCCTGGACCGCCGCGGCCACGGCCGCTCCGACGATCCGGGGCACGGCTACGACTACGACACCCTCGCCGATGATGTCGCCGACCTGATCGACCACCTGGACCTGCGTGATCTTCTGCTGGTCGGCCATTCCATGGGCGGCGGCGAGATCGTCCGCTATCTGACCCGTCATGGCAGCGCCCGGGTGGATCGCATCGTGCTGGTGGCGGCCGCGCTGCCGTTCCTGCTGGCCACCGACGACAACCCGGACGGCGCCCCGCGCGCGGCCGCCGATGCCCTGCGCGATTCCTGGCACCACCATCAGGACCGCTGGCTCACCGACAATGCCGATCCCTACATCGGCGCGGGCCTGCCCGGCTGCGAGGTCTCCGCGATCGCCCGTGACCGCGTCCTGCAATCCATTGCGGGAACATCGATGTGGGCGACCGTCGAATGCAACCGCGCAGTGGTCGAAACGGACTTCCGCGCCGAGATGCGCACGATCACCGTCCCGACATTGATCATCCACGGCGACTCCGACGCCTCGATCTCACTCGATTTCGGCGGCCGCCGCCAAGCCGCTCTCATCCCGGACAGCGAGCTCGTCATCTACGAAAATGCCCCCCACGGCCTCTACCTGACCCACCCGGAACGCCTCACCCGCGACCTCCTCGCCTTCGCCGAAACCCCGATTCCGGCCCCGGCGTAGCGAATTCGCTCCACCCCCGGCTGCCGCCCGCTCGACACCGGTCCGGCAGCCAGGGCCCACGCCCACCCTTGACTCTGTACCCGGGTACAGGGTTGAGAATGGCGGTATGCGCAGCAGCGAGGTGGCCGCCCGGGCGGGCGTGAACGTGCAGACCCTGCGGTATTACGAGCGGCGAGGTCTGCTGGCGGAGCCGCCGCGTTCGGCGGGCGGGTACCGCGCGTATCCCGCGGACGCGGTGGCAACGGTCCGATTCGTCAAGCGGGCGCAGGATCACGGGTTCAGTCTGGACGAGGTCGAGGTGCTGCTGCAGCTCGCCGCGGGCGGCCCCGAGGACTGTGACACGGCCCGGGAGCTGGCCGAGTCGAGGATGACCCTGCTCGCCGATCGCATCGCCGACCTGCAACGCATGCGGCGATCGCTGGCCGAGCTGGTGGCGACCTGCGAGCGCCCGCGCGAGGACCGCTGCTGCTCATTGCTGGAGACCTTGCACGAGAAGGGAGATCGGCCGTGAAGCTCGAGATACTGCAGGTCCCGGACTGCCCGAGCGTGGCAGTGCTCGAGGACCGCATCCGGCGGGCGACGGAGGGCCATCCGATCGTCCTCGAGATCAGTCACCGTGTGATCGACGATCCCGACGAAGCGGCCGCCGCGGGCATGGCCGGCTCGCCCACGCTGCTGGTCGACGGCGTCGACCCGTTCGCTGTGCCGGGCCAGGTCCCGAGTGTCTCGTGCCGCCTGTACCGGTCCGAATCCGGCGGCATGGACGGTGCCCCATCGGTCGGCGCTCTCCGCGCGGCCCTGCGGCTCGGGCCGAGCGATACGCCGGAGGACTCCCGGGCTGCCGGCGACTGCTGCCCACCCTCGGACACCGCGGACTGCCCCGCGTCCGGACTCACGACGTGGCGAAGTGCCGCACAACCGGCGGATCCCGCCGAAAAGGCGATCCACCAGGCTGTGCTGCGCGGTTTCGCCGCCACGGGCCGACCACCGAGCGCAGCGGAGCTGGCCCGCATCGCCGCGCGATTCGACGTCTCCGCCGCATCGGTCCTGGCGCGACTACACGCAGCCGACGTTATCCGTCTCGATACCACCGGCGCTATCGCCTCGGCATACCCGTTCTCGACGTCGCCGACCCCGCACCGCGTTCGAATCAACGACGGCGCAACGGTTTACGCGATGTGCGCGGTCGACGCTCTGGGCATGCCCGCAATGCTCGGCACCGATGCGGTCATCACCTCGGCGGACCCGGTGACCTCCGAGCCCATCCAGATAACCATCCGCGCAGGCGAACTCACCGCCCAACCGGCAACCACCGTCGTCTTCCTCGGCGCCCGAGCCGGCGAGGGCCCCTCCGCCGATTCCTGCTGCAACGACCTGAACTTCTTCACCGACCGCGACACCGCCCAGCGCTGGTCCGACGCGCATCCCCACCTCGACGGCGCCATCCTCGATCTGGCCGCGGCCCGCCGGCTCGGCGAAGACATCTTCGGCGCTCAACTCGCCGCGACCTCCGACCACCCGGCCACCCTGTCGCGTCCCGCTCCCCCGCAGCACTAATTCACCTTTGCGCCAACCCATATCGCATGACGCCTCAGCCCAGCCATTCGGGTCGGTGTTCGAGAACATCGTTGACAGTACGGATCGCGTTCGTCACCGCTTCGGCGGCGGTGGGTCCGGCGGCCACCATGTCCTCGCGGCCCCTGATCCGCACCACGCATCCCACGAACGGGGTGTCGGGCCACGGTAGCGGCCGGCCGATTTGGATCAGGGGGGCGAACTCGCCCGGCGGCGGACCAAGATGCTTGCCGACCGAGATAGCAGGGGTCTGGTCTTCGCTGGTCATGGCGGGCGATGCTACCCCGTAGGACTGGCGCAGTGATAGAACCCGGGAGTAGCGCCGCTGGTCACGCTGCCGACCCAAATCCAGTCACCCCATACGGGCATCCCGTCTATCGCGGTATCGCCGTCATGCCTGCACACGCAGTACGCCTCGCCTGCTACAGCTTTCGCGCTGTCGGGGAGTTCGAATACGGTAGTGGGATACACGTGACCGCCGAATCCTTCGCACGCATCAGCGGTCATGGCCTCGGCGGTCCCGGTGGTCAACCCGAGGGCAGCGGTGGCGGCGGAAGCAATCAGTGTGGTGCGGATCATGCTCTGTTGCAAGGCAATTCACCTCATCTAAATGTTATTCGTGATCCAGTGTGCGATGAGCGCGCGTAGCCGGAGCGTGCCCTCGGGTGCTGTCATCGCTGGACGGATGACCGAGTCGACGAAGAGTTCGCGTGCTGTGTCTATCGTCGCCAGCTGGAGGTTCTCCTTTGTGCGGAACAGAGTTTTGACTCCCGCTTTGCTTATGCCCAGATCGTCGGCGCGGCGGCCGAAGCTGAGTCGATTGAGGCCGTCGACCGAGGCGATGTCGGCAGCGTGCCGAGTCACGAGTCGGCGTGACTGCGTCCCGCGCCGTTGACGGTGGTGGCCGTCCTGATCGATGCCGGACTGGAACGCCTCGCGCTCGATCATCGTCATGGCTGCTTTTCGGTGTTGGATACCCTGGGCACGAGCCAGTCGAAGAAGAAGACTGCCCCAGTGGCGCCGAGAATCTCGGACAGCATGAAACCGGGCACGTCGACCGGGCGGATGCCGGAGAAGGTGTCGGTCAGAGTTCGCGCGATGGTCACGGCGGGGTTGGCGAAATCGGTTGGTGTAAACCAGAATGCGCCGCCGACGTATGCCGCGACGACCCCGGGCACGGTCGCGGGGCGAGTGCGTGTGCACACCCATACCGCACCGACCAGACCGAAAGTTGACACGAATTCGCCGAGCCAGGACCCGGCGCCGTGTCGGGGATGGTCCGACCATGACCAGATGGGTACACCGAACATCGAATCCGCTACCGCCACTCCGAGCACCGCGCCGCACACCTGCGCCGGTACATACCCGATGGCGGCACGCACAGGCAGGTCACCACGCACTGCGAGAGCCGCGGTGACCACCGGGTTGAAGTGCGCGCCCGAGATCGGTGCGAGCCATTCGATCAGCGCGAACAGCGCCGCCGCGGTGGCCAGCGCGTTGGCCAGCAGCGCGATGGCCGTGTTCCCCTGGGCCAAGCGCTGCCCGAGGATGCCCGAGCCGACGACCGCGGTGAGCAGGAACCCGGTGCCCAGCGCCTCCGCCGCCATCCGCCGTGTCAGCGGAAATGCCTGCACCGCAGAGAATTCCGCCGATGTGGTGGTCATAGCACCTGCTCGACGTGGTAGGCGACGCCCCCATCGATCAGGTATCCGGTTCCGATGGCGACGATGTCGTTGAGCCAGCCGTGGTGAGGCGACCCGGTTTCGAAGAGAGGGTTGGTGCGAAAGTAGTAGCGGGCGGGGTCGATATGGTGGCGGGTGGCGTGGTCGGTCATTTCGGTGCGTACATCCGGAGGGATGACCCAGCGGCCGCCATAGCTCATGTGGATCAGAGCATCGTCATGGGTGCGCAGCGTCAACCGCACGTCGAGCAGCATTGTGCCATCGGGACGGAACAGTGCCCAGTCACCGCCGCCGGACACGACCTCACCGCGCAGCCGTGGCCCCTGGAACGAGCCGCCGGCGGCCCCGAACAGGACACGCTGCCCGAGTGGGCCGTCGGCGCCGAAGTCCAATCGTGGGTGCAGATCGACGACGATGTCGAAAAGTGGTGTGGTCTTCACAGATTCGACGGACCTCACCCGGGTATCGATGGTCATCGCCGATCTCCAGTCCTGCTCGTGGGCCGTGCGATGTCGCCGAACAGCTTGTGGCGCACCGCATCCGTGGAGACACCCGATTGTGCGCACAGAGCCGACAGATCGAAGAAGAACCGCTCGCCCACGATGAGGTCATCGGCGAAAGTGAAGGTGATGAACACCGGCAGCTCGGCACGTTCACCGTTGGGCTCGACGTCGAATCGGGTGCCGGTCAAGGTCATTCGCGCCGTGCCCCAGCAGACGAGGATCTCACCGTCGTCGGCATGGCCCGCGAGTTCGACCTGGTAGTCGGGGAACATGGCGAAGAACCTGGCGAGCGCCTGCTCGTTCTCCGCCAACCCGCGGGCCGTGGTCCCAAATGCCGGATTCTCCAGCACCATTTCGGGGTGGAGCAGGCGCAACGCGGCAGGCAGATCCTGCTTGCTCTTCGCCACAGCCAAGGCCTGGGCGAGTTCGAACATGCGATGACCGTCCATGGTCGGCACCCTTCGATCGATGGAGTCTCGGGTGCGCATCCACCCGTCACCACGAAAATATACGTACGGCCGTATCTACAATCAAGGGTTCGCGCGTCTCCGCGTCAGCCGACCACGATCACGGACTTGCCCGTGGAGTGTCCGGCGGCCAGGTGGGTGATGGCGGCTGCGGCTTCGGGGAGGGCGAAGGTTCGCTCGATGCGAGGCGTGAGCGCGCCTGCGGTGGCGAGTTCGGCCAGGGTGCTCAGGGTTTCGGGTTTGGGCAGGGCCAGCAGGGAGCGCAGACGGTGGCGGGTGAAGGGGGAGAGGAGTTGGGCGTGGAGGGAGCGGCCCAGGCCGCCGAACCAACGGCCGCCGCCTTCGCCGCCACCGAGGACCAGGGTGCCGGTGGCGGTGAGCAGGGAGCGCAGTAGTGGGAGGGGACGGTTTCCGGCCATGTCGAGGATGAGATCGTAATGGCCGGTGAGGGTTTCAGTGGTGTAGTCGATGGCGTGGTCGGCGGCGAGTTCGGTGACGAAGGCGATGGACGCGCCCGAGCAGACGCCGGTGACCTCGGTGCCGTAGTGCTTGGCGAGCTGGACCGCGAGGTGTCCTACCCCGCCGGCCGCGCCGATGATCAGCACTCGCTGTCCGGCCTCGATGCGGCCCGCGTCGCGCAGGCCGGTGAGGGCGGTCATGCCGGAGATCGGCAGAGCCGCGGCTTGTTCGAAGCTCAGATTGACGGGTTTGTGCTGGAGTTTGGCGGCGGGGGCGCAGGCGAATTCGGCGTAGGAGCCGGGGACGGTGCCGAAAACCTCGTCGCCGGGTTGGAATTCGGTCACCTGCGGCCCGACCGCTTCGACGACGCCGGCGACATCCCAGCCGCGGACCCGTTCCCGGGGCGCGCGCAGCCCGAGCACCAGCCGGGCGATCCGCGGCTCGCCGGTCATGAAATGCCAGACGCCGGGATCCACGCCCGCGGCGCGCACGCGGACGAGCACGCCGTCCTGTCCGGTGTCGGGCGTGGGAATGTCGATGTAGGACAGCATGTCGACGGTGCCGTACGCGTCTTGCGCAATAGCCTTCATGGCTGGTCTTCTTCCGGATACTCGAAGATCTCGTCCAGTGGTGCACGGAACACCCGGGCGATCTGGAACGCCATCTCCAGCGATGGCGAGTACTTGCCCTGTTCGATGGCATTGACGGTCTGCCTGGTCACCCCGAGCCGGTCCGCCAGTTCGGCCTGTGTCATCTCGCCGTGCGAGAAGCGCAGCGCGCGAATGTTGTTGGTGACCCTGGTCGGTTTCACCATGGCCAGGTCCCCCGCCGGTAGGCGACGATCTTGGTGACCGCGCCCACCACCGCGGAGAGCGTGAAGCCGAGGTAGATCGCATTGGCGATCCAGAACCGGTCGCCGTTCGCCATGGCAAGCACCAGTGCGGCGACCGCGCCGAGCACGACGAAGGCATTACCGACCTCTGCTCCGCGCATATCGATTTCACGGTCGCGCTGATCTGTGCGGTCCCGATCCCGGGACCCGATGGCCACGGCGATGCTGGCGACGATCGAGACCACGATGGACCCGCCGACCGCCCACAGCAACGGCGCGACATAGGCCACGTCCACCACCGCGGTGTGCCGCGCACGCGCCAGCACGACGATCACATAGATCACGTACGAGACCACGGCCGCGACACCCAGGATCCAGGTTCGCTTCTCCTCGTAGGGCATGAGCCCAGTGTAAAGAAAACACGACTCGATGTACAGAATCTTTTACATCGCGACGAATTGCCGTTCGCCGCATGCCATTCCATCGACTATGGTCGCGGTATGGCCGATATCGAAGCCCCGGACCGGATCGAATCCATCGGCTCGGAGTTCTTCGCCGATCCGCACGCCCATTACCGGCGCTGGCGCGAGCACGGGCCGGTGCGGCGAGTCCGATTCCCCGACGGCGTCATTCGCTGGGTGATCCTCGATTACGCCGTGGGCCGGGCCGCACTGTCCGATCCGCGCCTGCAGAAGGCCGCCGCGGTCACCGACGCACTGCTCAGCCGTAAACGCGGTGTGCCGCAGTCGGATCCGAATGCGCTGGCGCTGCTCTCCCATATGCTCAATACCGACCCGCCCGGGCACACCCGGCTGCGGAAGCTGGTGACCCGGGCTTTCACCCCGCGCCGGGTGGCCGCGCTGGGCCCGCGCATCGAGGAGATCACCGGCTCGCTGCTGGATGCCCTCGAGGGTAGGTCCGAGGCGGATCTGCTGCGCGAATTCGCCGAGCCGCTGCCGATCACGGTGATCTGTGAGCTGCTCGGTGTGCCGCTCGGCGATCGCGCCGACTTCCAGGAGTGGACCCGAGCGCTGGTCGCGGTCGCGGGCCTGGAAGAGGACCGGGCCCGCGCCTCCGAGGCCATGGCGGCCTACCTGACCCAGCTGGTACGGGCGAAGGCCGAGGAGCCCGCCGCCGATCTGCTGTCCGCGCTGGCCGTCCCCGCCGACGACGGCGATGCCCTCACCGAGTCCGAGCAGGTCGGCATGGCCTTCCTGCTGCTGGTCGCCGGGCACGACACCACCGTCAACCTGATCGCCAACGGTACGCTCGCCCTGCTCCGCAATCCGGCGCAACTGCAGGCCCTGCGCGCCGACCCCGAGGCGATTCCCGCTGCGGTGGAGGAATTCCTGCGCTTCGACGGCCCGGTGAACATGACCACCATCCGGCACACGGCCGAACCGGTCACCATCGCGGGCACGGACATCCCCGCGGGCGAACTCGTCTTCGTCGCATTGGCCGCCGCCAACCGCGACCCCGACCGCTACCCGGTCCCCGACGCCCTGGATCCCGCCCGCGACACCACCGGCCATCTGGCCTTCGGCCACGGCATCCACTTCTGCGTCGGCGCCCCGCTGGCCCGCCTGGAAGCACGGGTCGCCTTCGCCGCGTTGCTGTCCCGGTTCCCGGACCTGCGCCTGTCACCCGCCGCGCAGGCGCTCGCCTGGCATCCGAGCACCCTCATGCACGGGATGCACGAGCTGCCGGTGCTGCTGTAGTACCCGCCGGGATCAGCGGGCCCGCAGGGTGACCGGCAGCGCCGACGGCGAGAGCACGAAATCCCGGTTGGAGGCCCGCACCCGATGTCCCGGCACCGGGGTGATCCGCCAGCGGGACAGCAGTGCGGCGGAGGCCAGCGCGATTTCGAGCATGGCGAAATGGTCGCCGAGGCAGCGGCGGCGGCCGACGCCGAAGGAGATCATCGCCTTCTTGGCGGTGTCGGCGGCATTCTCGGCGGACCAGCGCTCCGGATCGAAGGATTCGGGGTGGGTGAACCATCGCGGGTCGTGCTGAACCATATAGGGGCTGAACATGATCGCGGCCCCCGCCGGAATGGTGACGCCCCCGACGTTCAGGTCGGCGCTGGCGTTGGCGGCGCTGATCCAGGGTCCCCAGAATCGAATGGTCTCGGAGACGACCTGTTTCAGGTACGGCATGGCGGCCAGGTGTTCGGGCCGCACGTCACCGCTGCCGACCACGGCGTCCAGTTCCGCGTACAGGCGTTCGGCGATGGCCGGTCGCAGGCTGACCTCGTGCCACAGCCAGCCGGTCAGCGACGCCATGGATCCGACGCCGCCGGCGAGCATCAGGATGGCCTCGTCGATGATGTGGTCGTCGGACAGCCGCGCCCCGGTCTCGCTGTCGGTGTGCCGGATGAGCGCCGACACCACGTCGTTGAAATCCTCGTCGCGCCTGCGGTATTCGCTCACCACCGCCCCCACGGCGGCGCGCAGGTGCCGGGACTTGCTGCGCCACCGGTAGTTCGCGATGACCCGCAGCCTGCGCAGCCGCGGCGGCAGTGCGGTGCGCACGATGACCTGGCTGAGCAGCCACGGCACACTGTCACGGATCTCGCGCCGCGCGCTGTCGCCGAAGTCGGCGGTGAACAGGGTTGCCGAGACGGTGTCGAGTACCAGGCCGTGCGCCTCGTCCATGAGGTTCACCCGTTGATCGACCGGCAGTGCGGCGGCCCAGGCATTGGCGATATCGGCGGCGGCTTCGGCGTACTCGGCGAGCCTGCTCTGCCGCAGCGCGGGCGAGATCATGCGGCGACGCAGCCGGTGTTCGGGCCCGCGCAGGACATTGACCGCCCCGCCCGCGATATCGTCGATGGCCTCGCGCAGATCTTCCCGCTCGAATTCGGCATCGCTGAGATTGACCTCGCGCAGCAGATCCGGGGTGGTGAGCACATAGCCGGTCTGGCGGCCGAAGTGCACCCGCACGATCGGCCCGAGCGCGGGCAGCGAGGTCACGAAGCCGGGTGCGTCGGTGAGCGCGCGCAGACTGTGCCCCAGCACCGGCACGCTGCCCGGCGCGGTGGGGATGTCCGCCAGGCTCCGTGGCATGACGGGCGGCGGCGCGGAAGCCAATCCGGCGCTTGCGTCCCGATAGACCTCCAATACCCGTGCGATCTGGTGCGATTGGCGCACCGTGTCGACCTGACCCGCCAGCTGCTCACGCAGATCGGCGAGCACCGAGCGGTCCGCCACCAGCTTGGTGAGGGTCTCGCTCAGCGCCTCGACCGACGGATCCGCCGACCGGATGCCCGCGGGCACCGATTCGGCGAGATCGGGATCGCAGTACACCACCGGCAGTCCGACGGCGCCGGCCTCGAGCAGCACCATGCCCTGGGTGTCGAATCCGTTGGAGGGGAACAGCAGTGCGTCGGCCGCGGCCATGGCGTCGAGGCAGGCGGCCTGGCTCACCCTGCCGTGCAACCGGATTCGCTCCCCGAGCCGCCGTTCCACAATGCGTCCGGCGGCCGCGCCCTGCAGGTCGCCCTCGCCGTAGATGTCGAGCACGCAGTTGTCGGTGCGCCGCACCGCCTCGATGGATTCCAGCAGCCGCTTCTCTGCCGACAGCCGTCCGCACCACACCAGCCGCAGCGGCCCGTCCGCGGGGCGCGTCACCGCGGTGCGCTCGTCGAGCAGCGCATCGTCGACACCGTTGGACACCACGGTGATCGGGCGGGTGAGCCCGTGCGCGAGCAGCAGGTCCGCGAAGTGCCGGGTCGGCGCGATCACCTGATCGGCGGCCTGGGCCTGCCCGCTGATCGTCCACCAGGCGTGCCGGGCCGCGGCCGATTCCCCGGCCCGGTGCGGCATGTGATGCTCGTGCGGCACCCAGCGGCCGTGCAGCCCCCGCAGCGCCAGCGCGGTGGCGTACGGCGCGGGCGAGGTGTGCTCGATGAAGGCGTCGTCGCGGCTCTGCGCGGTGTGCACTAGCGGAATCCGGTGCCGCCGTGCCGCTTTCATGCCCGCGATGGCGACGCCGTAGGTGCTCTGGGTGTGCACGATGTCGACGGGCCCCCGGGCGGCGAATGCGGCGTCGATGAGCGAGGCATTGCGCCGGGTCGGTGCGACGACCGCGAATCCGTTCACGGCCGGAGCCGGCAGCGGTTGCAGCGCAACGATATCCGGGTCCGGCGCGGCCGCCGGGTCGGGCACTGTGAACACAGTCACCCGGTGCCCGGCGCGCTCTAGTCCACGGCGCAGCCCGGTGACGGCCGTTTGCACCCCGCCGAGCGAGGCCGGATGGTAGTCCACGAACATGGCGATGTGCATCAGCGCAACCCTACGCAGCGCCGCCCCGCTGTGAAATGCCCACATTTCCTGCGTCTGGACGCCGGCCCGCAGAGCACCCCAGTGTCAAGGGATCCCGTCCCCCTGCCGAGAGAGGCCGCATGCGCATTGCGATTCCGCTGACCGGAACCCGGGGCGATGTGCACCCGATCGTGGGCCTGGGCGTCGAATTGCAGCGCCGCGGCCACGAGGTGCTGATCGGCGCGCCACCGAATCTGGTCGAATTCGTCACCGCCGCAGGGCTTCCCGCGCAGGACTGCGGACCGGACGTGCAGCGGCTCTACAGCTCCGACGAGGGCCAGCGCGCGCTGGCCGCGGGCAATACACTGCGGCTGATGCAGCTGGTCGGCAAGCAGATGGCCGAGTACGGCGAGCGGATGAACCGTGAGGTCATCCGCGTGTGCGAGAAGGCCGATCTGATCGTGGCCAGCACTGTCACCGAGGACCGGGCGTCCTCGATCGCGGAGGCCATGGCCGTGCCGCTGGTCAGCCTGCACTACTACCCGGCGCGCATGAACAGCGCCTACCCGTTCCCGGGTCTGCTTCCCGCACATTGGAATCCGCCCGCCCCGGTCAATCGGGCCACCTGGCTGCTGGCCGAGAACCTGCGCCGTGTGGTGTTCCTGCGCTACCTCAACGAGCTGCGCGGCGTGCTGGGGCTGCCGAAGTCGTACACCAGCCCGGCCGCGGCGCTCGCGCGGGCGCGGGTGCCCGAGATCCAGATCTACGATCCCGCCCTGGTGCCGGGTCTGCCCCAGCAGTGGGACGGCCGCCGCCCCTTCACCGGCTTCCTGACCCTCGATCGGGCCACCCGCGCGGCGGTGGGCGAGCTGTCGGGCAGCCACGACGACATTCTGTCCTGGGTCGACGCGGGCGAGCCGCCGGTGTTCTTCGGCTTCGGCAGCATGCCGATTCGCGATGCCGCCGCCGTGTTCGCCATGGTGGAGCAGGTGTCCGCGCGGCTCGGGGTGCGTGCCCTGGTGCACGCGGGGTGGAGCGATCTGGATGTCGCGAACATCGTGACGGGCGACCGGATCAAGCTGGTCGGCAATTTCGCCTACGACCTGGTCTTCCCGCACTGCGCGGCGGCCGTGCACCACGGCGGCATCGGCACCCTGTTCGAAAGCCTGCGGGCCGGACTGCCCACGGTGGTGTGTTCGGTGTCGTTCGAGCAGCCCATGTGGGGCGGGCAGGTGGAGAAACTCGGTGTGGGCGCGCATCTTCCGTTCACCGCCATGACCGCCGACCGGCTGACGGGCGCGCTGGCGCCGCTGCTGAACGCGCGCACCCGGCAGCGCGTCGAGGGTTTCGCGGCGACCCTGCGGACCACCGGGGTGGCCGAGCACACCGCGGATCTCATCGAGGCCGCCGCCCGGTGACGGTTCCCACACTCTCGGCGGCACGCCATTTCGTCCCCGACACCCTGGTCATGTTCCGGCGCTGTGCCCGCCGGACTCTGCGCAGCACGGACACGCTGGTCATCTCACTGACCATGCCGATTCTGATGATGCTGCTGTTCACCTACGTGTTCGGCGGCGCGATCGAGGTCGGCGGCTCGTACCTGAACTATGTGGTGCCGGGAATCATGCTGCTGTGCACGGGTTTCGGCGCGTCCATCACCGCGACCAGCGTGTGCACCGATATGACGCGCGGCAGTATGGACCGCTTCCGGACGCTGCCCATGTTCCGGCAGGCACTGTCGGCGGGACATCTGAGCGAGGGCCTCGTGCGCACCATGGCGGCCATCGCCATCGCGGTGGGTGTCGCGGTGGCACTGGGCTACCGGCCGGGTTCGGGGCCGCTGGGCTGGCTGGGCGCGGCCGCGCTGATCGCGTTGTTCGTGGTCGCGATCACGGCCATCGCGGTGGCGTTGGGCATGGCGGCGAGCAATCCGGAGGCCGCGGGCGGGCTCACCTACGCCATCACGTTCATTCCGTATGTCAGCAGCGCGTTCGTGCCGACCCGCACCATGCCGGGCTGGCTGCGCGGTATCGCCGACCGGCAGCCCGCGACCCCGGTGGTCGACACCGTGCGCGCGCTGCTGGACGGCACCGCCGCCGACCGGGCGCCGGCGGCGGTGCTGTGGTGCCTGGCCATCGCGGCGGTCGGATTCGCCTGTGCCGCCGTGTCCTTCCGGCGTTTGTCCTACCGCTGAGCCGCTCAGCCGCGGGTGGCCGCCACTGCCTGCGCGATGAGCGTCAGGTACAGGGTGAGGATGAACAGGACCGCGGGCAGTACCGGGTATTCGTCGTCCCGCGACCGCGCGAACCGCCAGGCTCCGACGGCCGGGATCAGCGTGAGCGCCAGGGGAATCCAGCCGAGGACGGCGGCCGCGCCGTGCCACTCCCACGGTTTCGCGACAGCGATCTCACACACCGCCGCCGCCAGTGCGCACAGTACCGACGCCGCGGCGCTACCGAGCGCACCGAGCGCGTTCGAGTAGTACATCTCCCCCGGCCGCGTGCTGCGCGAGGTCTTGCGGGCGAACTCGAATTGCAGGAAGGCACCGGCGAACACGATCGCCACCACCGCGACCCGGCCGTGGGCCGCCGCCTCGCCGGTGTCGATGGCCGACAGCACGACATACGCGGTCACCAGCAGCTGCACCGGATAGGTGACCACGAGGTTGAGCATGATGTCGGTGCGCACCGTCTCCGAAAGCTGTTCCAGCGCCCAGAGAATCAGGCCGTAGGCGAGCACCGCCGCGATGGCCACCGCCGAGCGCACCGACAACGCGAGGCTGCCCGCGATCGACACCAGCGCGATCACCCCCATGGCACTGCGCAATTCGAGCGCGCTCACCGCTCCGGTGACCAGTGGCCGGTCCGGATTGTGCACCCGGTCGTACTCGAGGTCCTTCTGCTCGTCGACCATGCGCAGGTACAGCAGCACGATCGCGACGATGCCGATGCGGGCGGCGGTCGCGCCGGTCGGATGCCAGGCGACGCCCCGCTGCGTCAGCAGTGCCGCCGTGCCTTCCAGGGCCAGCACCCAGAGGATGCCGTACAGCAGGTAGTGCGGCTTGTACATCACCCTGGTGAACCGTGCGATCCGGCCCACCGAGGTGAGAAGGCCGGTGCGGGACGGAATTTCGGCGAGATCGGTCACGGCGCCGCCACCCCCTCCGGCGTCGGCCAGCCGTCCCAGCCGGTCAGTTCCGCCGCGGGTGTGCGGCGCACGGGTTTGCCGCCGCCCGGCAGCAGGTGCGCGACCGGCAGCATGGCCACCTGGGTGACCTCCTCGAACGGAATGCCCAGCAGCTCGGCGACCTCGCGCTCGTAGGCCAGATGCGCCGTGGTCAGCGTCGATCCGAGACCGCGTGCGCGCAAGGCCAGCTGGAGATTCCACACCGCCGGATAGATGGACCCGTAGAAGCTGGCCAGCCGCAGCGCCGAGGGTTCGGCGGGCGGGCGGCCCAGCGCGCACACCAGGATCAGCGCGGGCACCTCGGCCAGGTGGTCGGCCAGGTACTGCCCCGATGCCAGATCGGCCAGCTGATCCGGCCGGGGTGTGCGGCCGGAGAGGTTGGCGGCGAACCCTTTCCGGTAGTACTGGCCGATCCGGGATTTGAGTCCGGGGTCGCGCACCACCACGAACCGCCACGGCTGCCGGTTCGAGCCGCTGGGCGCGTGTACCGCGATCTCCAGGCACTCCCGCAGGTCCCGGTCGTCGACGGGCCGATGCAGGTCGAGGCGTTTGCGGATCGCGCGAGTGCCGGTCAGCAGATCGATGTCCATCAGTCGCCGTCCTCCGACAGCGCCGGGTCCCCCGCGAATTCGAGGTCGATCCGCGCCGCCACGGTGCCCGCCTGGCGGATCTCGCAGTGCACCACGGTGGCATCCACCCCGGAGTCGGTGCGCTCGGCCACGCACACGGCGGGCAGGTCGAGCTCCACGAACTGGTCGAAAGCGCTTGTCACGCTGATCAATCGGCAGGGCTGCGGGCCCATGGTGGTGAGCGCGGTCTGCCGGCAGGCCTCGATGAGCAGGTTGCCGGGCACGTGGTCGAGCTGATGGTCGAACAGGATCGGATGGGTGGTGTCGGCGACCAGCGCGGCGCGGGACCGGCCCGGGGTGAACTGCGGCGGCCCGATCACCACATTGCGGGGATTCTCCCGGCCGACCAGTGCCGCGGCGGCCCGCGTGCCCGGCGAGGCGGGAATCTCGAAGGGCCCCAGGCCCAGGTGCTTCCGGTAGCCCGCGCGGATGGCGGCCCACTGCCGGGGATCCACCCAGGAGAAGGAGCCGTCCACGGTACCCATCGGAACTCCCCGGCAGCTGATGTCGAGGACCAGGTCCAGGCCCTCCAGCCGCTCACCCCGACGGTGTTCGCGCAGCGCCCGCACCCGCAGTTCCAGATCGGCGGGCGCGGAACCGATCTCCCAGATCGCGCCGTCGATGCCGGTGCCGTTGAAGGTGCGCACCAGGAAGGCCCGGTCGGTGGGCACGTCGAAGAATTCGTGGGTCACCGCGATGGAGGCCTGCCGGGCGGCCTCCATGACCGCGATCAGGTCGTGGTGCAGGCCCAGCGCGCCGGCGTGATCGCCGTAATGGCCGTGCATGCGCGGCAATTGGGCCCCGGCCACGAAGGCGCCCGAGGTCTCGGCCTCCAGCGAGGTCACGAAGACCTCCGCGACCGCGTGCCGGTGCGCGAGCGCGCGCGGGATGGTGCGCAGGTGGGTGGCGCGCACGGCGGCGGCCCGGGTGAGCGGGTGCGCGGTTCTGGGTGGCTGTGTCGTCGTCATGGTCTGGCCTCCAGCCAATCGGTCGCGCTGACCGGGCGCAGGGTCTGCGACCCGGTCCCGGCGCGCATGGGTAGGACGTAGGAACCGAGCACGATGACCGACCAGGGGTCCAGCTCGCGTCCACTGGACCACGCCGCCTCCAGCAGCGCGGCCTGATCGGCCGGGGAGCCGGGGTCGGTCGCGGAGATGCGGTCGTCCAGGGATTTCATTGCGGCGGAACCCAGTTCGGCACACAGCCGGGCGATGGCGTCGGAGCGCTCGAAGCTGCGGGCGGGGGCCCGGTCGTAGAGATCGCGGGCCAGCGCGGCGGCCGCGTCGGTGCGGTCGCGCGCCTCGAGCGCGTGGGTGAACACCTGGGCCCGGGTGGTCTCGTCGAAGTAGATGGCGAGTTCGCGCAGGACATCGGCGGGATCGTCGGGGGAATGGACGAGATTGAGCAGGTAGTTGTGGCGTCCGAGCAGGTAGCGCAGTTCACCGGGCTGCCGTTTGCGGGGGTCGGTCGCGCCCTTGGCGGCGGTGAGGCGCACCGGTGTCGGCAGCCCGGCGACCGGGCCGCGGACGACCAGCACCAGGACGTCGGAGATCCCCACCAGCAGATCGGCCAGCCGCCGCCGTTCCGGGGAGGCGATGTTCCAGGCGAAGTACCACAGGGCACGGGCCACGTGCCGGTCCACCACCACGCGGCGGGCGTCCACCACCTGGAAGTCGTTGTCCGCCAGCCAGGTCAGGGTCGGTTCGACCGCCCGGGCCACGATGGCGTCCGGTTTCAGCAACAGCAGCGAGTGCTCGCGGGCGAAGGCGCCGGCGTCGATGCCGAGCCGCTGTGCCTGTTCTACGGTCTCGAGCACATAGGTGTCGGTGAGGTAGGCGTCGACCTTCTCCTTCGACGGTGTCGCGTCGGCGAGCAGGGTGCGCAGGGCGTCGTCTGTCACGGCCGGGCCCCCGCTCCCGGCGCCGCCGCGCCGATTCCGGTGCGCGCCAGGGTTTCCGCGATCGACGGCAGCGGCGCGCCCAGGTAGCCGGACTCGAGGCAGTGGTCCAGCAGCGCCCGCAGGTAGTCCTTGCCGGTCTGCGGTGGGAGCCGGTCCAGCAGGCGGTCCGCATTGCTGGTGTCGAAGGACAGGCGGCGCTGGAAGTAGCTGGTGTAGAGCGCGCCGATGCGCAGGTAGTACTCGCGCTCGATGGGGTCGAGATCCTCACTGTGGAAGGAGGATTCCGGGACGAAGGTCGCGACCTCGAAGGACGGGTACTCGGCCAGCACGTCGGAGACCTCGCGCAGCGACAGCGTGTCCCGGCCCACCGCGTGCAGGGTGGATCCGGCGACACTGTCGAAATCGGTGACCGCGGCGGCGATCACGTCGGCGACATGGTCGACCGGGGCCAGGGCGAGCGTGGCGTCGTAGCGGCCGGGCAGGGTGCGCAGCTTGCCCTCGACCATCAGTTTCACCACGGTGTAGAGGTTCTTGTACTCGCGGATCACGCCGTCGCCCAGTGCGCCGGTGACGATGCCGGGCCGCACCACCGCCCACCGCAGCCCGCGCTCCCCGGCCGCCCTGATCACCTGTTCGGCCCGCAATTTGCTCTGCTCGTAGCCGTTTCCGAAGGATTGGCCGGCATCCAGTTCGTCCTCGCGGATGACGCCGTGCCGCAGACCGCACACATAGGCGGTGCTCACGTGCAGCAGCGGCACGTCCCAGGCGAGGGCCAGCGCGACGGCGTGCTCCGCACCGCGCACATTGAGCTCGTCGTAGGTCTCGGCGGTGGCGTCGAAGGCGGTGGTGGCGGCGCAGTGCACGATCATGCCCACCCGGCCGGCGAGATCGGCCGCCGTCGCAGGGTCCAGCCCGAAGACCGGCCGCCGGATGTCGCCGGTGATCCGCAGGTCCGGCTCGTACCCGCTGCCGTCATTGCGGCGGATATCCGAATTGCTGTGCAGCACGGCTGCTACCGGCCGGCCGGCGCCGCTGAGCCTGGCGGCCACTTCCGACCCGACCAGTCCGCTCGCGCCGGTGAGCAGGACGGTGTTCCGGTCGCTCATGCACTCACCTCCAGGGTGCGGGTGACCAGATCGACGACCTGGCCGACCCGCAGCACTCCCATCAGCTGTTCGGGCCGGTAGCGCGGCAGCGCGAAGCTCTGTTCGAGCACCACGGTCAATTCCATGAGCCGCAGCGAGTCGAAGCCGAGGTCCTCGATCAGGCGCAGCTCGTCACCCTGTCGCAGTGCGTCGGCGGCACCGCCGAGTTCCGCGGGCCGTGGGGCCATGGTGGTGATGATGTGCCGGACGCGTTCGGCGACAGTGGTTTCGATGGTCATGACTGCTCGCTCTCTCGCAGGTGGGGCTGCTGGCCGCCGCTGGCCAGCAGGTCGCGGGCCTCGTCCAGCGGCAGGTCGGCGTCGAGATACCCGGCCAGCCGCAGCCAGTCGTAGCCGAGGGTGAGGGTGCGCTGCCACTGCTCGCGGGAATCGAACGAGGCCGGAAAGTCCCGGCCCGCAGCGGTATCCGCGGCCAGGCGGCGCACCGCGGCGACGACGGCGTCGACACGGGCAAGATCGTTCAGCGCGTCGCCGCCGTTTCGCAGGGTTCGCGAGAACCGCACGCGCACGGCCGATTCCAGCGCCGCGATCAGTGTGTCCCGCTCGGGGGCATGCACGGGCAGCAGCCCGGCGACCGTGCCGACCGGATCCACATCGGCGGGCAGCGGATGAATGCCGAACGCGCTCAACAGCACTCGCACACTCATGGCGATGAGCCGGTGACCGGCGATATCGGCAACCTCGCCCTGCGCGTCCTTGACCGCACCCACCAGATCCTCGCGGGCATTCTCCAGCACCACGTTGGACCACACCAGATTCAACCCGGCTCCGATGAACCGCCGGGCAGGCAGCGCCGATAGCGTCGCGACCCCCTCCCCGCGCGCCGCGCCGGTGAGTCCCAGTGCGGGCGTCGCCGCCACGGCCACCGGCGTGTACGCCTCGACCGGTTTACACATGGCCAGTGCCGGTTCGAGCACCTCGCCGCCCCGCCACTGCAATCCGACGAACCCCAGCCGGACGAACTCCGCCAGCTCCGCCCCGATATCGCGCGGAGCGCGCGCCATGACATCCCGGATCGACTGCCGGAACACCACCGACCGCCACGCCTGGGCTCCAGCCTCGGACAGCACGAAAACCTCACTGTCGGAACGCAGCACGTGCAGGCGTCCGGCCAGCGGCCAGGTGGTGACGGCGGGACGCCGCGTGAAGATCAGCTCGTGCGGGTCATCCGCGACGCCCGCCACCCCGAGATCTGTGGCCAGGGCCACCGTGGCAGCCCACCGCGCACCGCCCCGGTCCCGAGACTCCGCATCGGCGGTGGTGGCGATCGTCCCAGCCATCTCCTCACCGGAATCCGATGATTCGGTCGATTCGAGCGGCGCGAGCCGCCCGGAATCGCCCTCGCTACCCGCGCGCTCCCGGTCGGCGGCACCCGTCAGCTCACGGTAGCGGTCGATCAGCGCGTCGGGGGCGGTGCGATCGAGTTGCTGTGGCAGCCATTTGGTTTCGAGGTAGGTTTCGCCGCGGCGGGCGAGCCGGCCCTTCATGGCTTGCCTGAGACCGTCTTCGGCCCAGGCGTCGGCTTCGGTGTGGGCTCCGAAGGCACGCAGGGCGATGGCGTAGCCCAGGGCGTGGCGGGCGCGGGCGGTCCACCAGTCCGCCACGAGGATGGTGAAGGCGTCGTGGGTGAGGAGCCCGCGCAGCTGGTCCAGATCGACCGTGCCGGGTCGCACGACCGTGGCGCGCAGGAAACGCTGGCAACGGTTGAGGCCGTCCTCGTCCGGGTCGGTGGCGGCCCGCTCGAGTTGCCGGCGCAGCTGGGCCACCGAGCGGGTGCGGACCTCGACGCGGCGGCCGTCGAGGAACAGGACGGTCGGCAGCGTCGGTAGTTCGTCCGCGCCGGGGGCCACCACCAGGAAGTCGATGTCGGAGCCCGCATTGCCGAAACCCTCGGCCAGAGAGCCCTCGAACAGCACAGCGGCGTCCTCGGGAACGGCGACCGACCGCAGAGCTCCGTCCAGGAGCTGTCGCAGCCTGTCCATCGGCATCCCGGGTCGCGGCACGGCCTGCGCCGGGCGCGCCACACCCTCCGACTTGAGGGAAGTGGGTTGCCCCGCAGCGGTATCCATCTCGTGCAGCACCGCGCCCTCCAGGGCGCCGTCCCGCAGCAGCTGCCACATGTGGCGGCGGCGGGGTTTGCCGCTGGAGGTGCGGCGGATGAGGCCGCGCGGGCCCGTGACGATGTGCACGGTCTGGGCGGGCCCGAGGTGGCCGCGGATGAGGTCGCGGGCCTGCGGAATCCAGTCGCCGGGCGCGGTCTCGGCGAAGAGGGCGACGCCCTGGACTCCGGCCTCGACGAGGCCGACGGCGGCGAGCTTGCCCTTGGTGAGCCCGGTTTCCTGGGCGACCCGGGATTCGATGTCCTCCATGAACACCGAGCGGCCGCGCACCTTGATGCTGGTGCCCATGCGGCCGAGGACGAAAACCTCGCCGTTGTAGAGGAATCCGGCATCACCCGAGTACAGGCGGCCGTTCTCCAGGCGGGTGGAGGAGGTCGCGCTCGCCTCCCCGGAATAGCCCAGCGCCACCGAGTCTCCGGTCACCACCATCTCACCCAGGACGCCGTCGGGCAGTTCCCGGCCCTCGTCGTCGACCACGGTCACGATGGATTCCGGGGTGGAGAAGCCGAGCCCGGTGATCCAGCCCGCGCCCGCCACCCGGTGGGTGTCGTCGAGGATCGCCTCCTCGAGCACCGGAACCCGTTCGCCGAAGCGCAGATTCGGATTGTCCAGCCGCAGCGCGGTGATCGGCCGCCGGGTGGGCGAGGAGGTCACCATGAGCGTCGCCTCGGCCAGCCCGTAGGCGAGGGTGAACGCGCCCATCGAGAAGCCTTGCGGGCCGGTCAGATTCGCGAAGGCCTGCAGGTCGGCCACCTCGACCGGTTCGGAGCCGATGGCCAGCGTCCGCCAGCCCGACAGATCCAGGCCGGCGATCTCCTCGGGCCGGACCCGGTGCGCCACATAGCCGAGCGCGAACGACGGCGACGGCGCGTGCTGGGCGTGGGTCATGGCGCGCAGCCAGCGCAGCGGGTCGCGCACGAACTGGTCGGGGCGCATGAGGTACAGGTCGGCCTGGTTGGTGACGCCCTGCAGGAACGCGCCGACCAGCCCCATGTCGTGGTAGAGCGGCAGCCACGACACCATGGTCTCGCCCGGCTGCCAGTCGATGAGGCGGGTGATCATGGCGATGTTGTTGGCCAGGTTGTGCCAGCTCACCCGCACACCGCGCGGTGCGCCCGAGGAGCCCGAGGTGAACTGCAGCAGTGCCACTTCAGACACCTCGGCGAGTTCGCGCGTCGCGGGGGCGGCGGGCAGCGCCGCGGCATGGACGACCACCGGCTCGTCGGTGCGACCGGCCGCGAGACAGGCGCTGCGCACGAAGGTCTCGAACTCCGGGGAGGTGACCACCAGGCGGGGCGCGGCCTGCTCGACGATGCCCGCGATATGCGCGACGATCTGCTCCAGGTCGCCGAACATGGGCGGTGCGACCGGGGTGAACACCCCGCCGCACGCCCACACCGCGTAGAAGGCCGCCACACACGGGAATCCGGTCGGCATGATCACGCACGCGCCGTCACCGCTGCCGAGTCCCGCGGCTCGCAGCAGCTCCGCGATCGACCACACCTGGTCGGCCAGGTCCCGATAGCTGCGGTACTCCCATCCGTCGGCCTCGTCGGCCAGGTACAGTCCGGTGCCGGCCGAGGGCTCGATCAGCCACCTGCGCACGGTCGCTTCGTCGTTCACGTGGTCGATCACTGGTCTCCTTCGGGAAGCACGGTGACGGTGCCGGCGGCCCCATCGACTCGAATACGCATGCCGCTGCGCAATTGGCGGGTGATATCGGGCAGCTGGACCACGGTCGGCACGCCCAGCTCACGTGCCACGATGGCCACGTGGGTGAGCGGACTGCCGCGTTCGATGACCAGCGCGGATGCCGAGGGCAGGGCCGCCACCCAGCCCGGATCGGTGCGGTAGGCGATGAGGATGCCGCCGGCCACGTCGCGGGGTTCGTCCACGATCACCGCGACGCCCTCGACAATGCCCGCCGCCGACGGGGTTCCGGTGAGCACCGTGCCGGGGGTGGCCGCGGCCGTCGCGGTGACCGGAATCCAGCCCTGCTCGGCCAGTTCGGCATTGCCCAGCCGCGGGCCGACGGTGCGGAAGCGGGCCGGGGCCACCAGCGTGGAATCCTTGGCGCGCAGTGACTTCCGCACCGTCACCACCTCGCGCAGACGGCCGGTGTCGGCGCCTTCGTAGCAGCCGCGCAGTTCCTCGACGGTCAGTTGGAACACGTCCTCGAACTCGTCGATGACGCCGTGCGCCGCCAGATCCCGGCCCATCACCCGGATCATGCGCTTGACCATGCCGAAGGCGCGGGTGCGGCAGAAGCGCAGCCGCTCACGGTGGGCGGCGCAGCGGGAGACCTTGGCGCGCAGTCGTTCGTAGACGCGCCGCCGGGCGCCGTGGCCGAGATGCGCGTCCAGGTAGGCGTCGGCTTCCCCGGCGCGGTTCGCGGTCACGGTGTCGCCGACACGGCCGACCGCACTGCGCAGCATGACGAACAGATTGGCCGGATCCTCGCGCAGATCAGGCGTTTCCAGCTTGAGTTCGTCGAGGCTGCGGTAGCCGTAGCGATCCAGATAGTCATCGAGGGCGGCCAGGAACTCGGTGCGCTCGGCGGCCCGCAGCGCGTCGTGAATCGCCTCCGGCGCAGCCGAATTGATGATGTCGCTCAGTTCCGGATCAGCGCGCACCACCCGGGCGAGTTCGGTCATGGCGCGGGCCGGCTCCGCGGATTCGACATCCGCGCCGGGGCCGACCACGGCGTAGAGGAACCATTCCGGCGCCTTGGGCAGCAACAGCTTGGTCAGCAGGAACATCAGGCCCGTACAGGTGAGCAGGATGGCGTCGAGCACCATGAGCGGGCCCCACCGCCGCACCAGATCGCCCTCCACCGTGCGATAGGAGCGGTATGCCTGCTCGCCGGTCAGCGCGGTGTAGTCCACTGCGTCGTACTCGTCGTAGACGCGGTAGAAGTCGGTCATGAACCCTTCGACCAGGTCGTCGATGCCGAACAGCCGCCGCGCGTAGATCATCGTGGTGAGCGCGCGCGAGCGCAGCCGGGCCGCCGTGCTGTCGAACTCGAAGGGCCGCAGCGTCTTCGCGATATCCGCCGGCAGCGGTTCGGCCACGCCGAGAGCGGCCTCGAGCACCCGGCGGTTGAGCGGGTAGCCGGGCGCGATGCCGACCATGCGGTACCAGTGCAGCAGGTTGTAGTAGACGCGGCCGTGAAAGCTGCCCAGCAGCACGGGAGTCCACGCATCGGTCTGCCGCAGCTGCTCGGGCGGCACCCCCAGGGAGGCCGCGTAGCCGCGGTACACGCGGCCGTAGATGTCGGCGGCGGTGGTGAAGGTCAGCGGCGAGGTGACGCCGCTGAAGCTCTCGATGATGTTGGAGTTGTCCCAGATTCGTGTCTCGCCGGGACCCACCCGCTCACCGGCGCCACGCAGTTCGACCTCGCGCGCGGACAGCGTCGACGCCGTCGCGGTGATCGGCCGGGTCTGCAGCAGCCACACGCCGGTGTCGTCGATGGCCCATTCGATGTCCTGCGGTGCGCCACACGATATTTCGACCTTCCGGGCGATCTCGGCCAGCTCGGCCGTCTCGGCGTCGGTCAGCACCCGCGCGCCGCGCCGGGCGGCCTCGACTTCGACCGTCGCGCAGCCCTGCCCGTCGCCCGGCTCGACGCGAATATCCTTGTCCCCCAGTGTGATATCGAGCAGTGCACCGGTGTCCCGGTCCAGGATCATCGAGTCGGCGTCCACTGCGCCGGACACCAGCCCCTCCCCCAGCCCGAAGACGGCGCTGATCACCAGCTCGTCGTCCGCGCCGGTCATCGGATTCCGCGTGAACACCACACCACTGGATCGCGCCGAGATCAATCGCTGTAACACCACAGCGGGCATGTAGGCGCGAGACAGGCCGTGCGCGAACGCATATCGCACCGCACGCTCGGAGAACGCCGACACCCAGCAATCCCGTACCCGGGCGATCACCGCTTCGAGACCGTGCACGTTCAGGTGGCTGTCGAACTGCCCGGCGAACGAATGCTCCGCCCCGTCCTCGGCCGACATGGACGACCGCACCGCGATGGGCTCCGGCCCGAGCCGCTCCCATGCCTCGCCGATCACCGCCACCGCCGCCACGGACACCTCCGCGGCCGCCAGCGCCCCACGCAACTCGGCGGCCCGCGCCACCGCGGCCTCGACCTCCCCGAGCGCCGCGAACCGCTCCAATTCTCCCGTCAGACCCGCCCCGCTCGCGAACCCGTCGAACACCTCCGTGCCGAGCGCCACCCACTCCGGCACCCGGACCCCCACCTCCCCCAACGCGTACAACCCCCGCGCCTTCCCGCCCCCATACGCGGCGACATCCACCGAATCCGACCAAGGGCCGAGCAATCGCACAACCTCTCCCATCCCCCTGAGGCCAGTCACATCACAGCGAATGCCGGAGCAAGATCAGGGGTTCTACTTTGAGTAGTCCACGTTTCAAACGCGCACCAGCCCAAGGTTCTTGGGTCTGCCTCACCCCGGTTCCTCGAGCCACCATCATGGCCGAAGCCACGCCGTGCAATTCGCACAGCGAGTGTGACACGGCCGGATGGCGCGAAAAAGCCCCGATAGTCCCCGGCGATCTGGCCGATACCGTTGTGCCCGAGGCATATCGGCGGCTGCGCGCGGCCGTGGAACCGCTGGCGGCCGAACTCGGCGCGCAGGTCGCAGGTGCGGTGCGCGTGTTGTTGTGTTGTGCGCGCGCTCTACGTGATGGGGATTGACTTCCTCCCGGCCCTGAAGGACCGGGATTCCCTGCCTCACGACAGGGGCTTCCTGTTTCATCGACGGTTGCCTCCTCGCATCAGCTGCGGGGCGGTCTCACACCATCTCCACAGGCTTGCACGGCCAGCCCGGCCGCAAGAATGTTCTTCGCCGCGTTCACATCCCGGTCGTGGACAGCGCCGCATGGGCACGACCATTCCCGGATGTTCAGCGGAATCTTGTCCGCGATCCGCCCACACGTCGAGCAAGTCTTGGACGACGGATAGAACCGGTCGATCGCCACCACGGTGCGCCCGTACCAGTCCGCCTTGTACTCCAGCATGTTTCGGAACCGCGTCCATGACGCATCCGAGATCGCCCGCGCCAACGACCGATTCCGGACCATGTTCCGCACACTCAAATCCTCGATGGCGATCACTTGGTTTTCGCGCACCAACCGAGTCGAGAGTTTGTGCAGATGATCCCGCCGACGATCGGCGATACGGGCATGAATCCGAGCGACCTTCAAACGAGCCTTCGCCCGGTTCGTCGAGCCCTTCTGTTTCTTCGACAACACCCGCTGGGCTTTCGCCAGCCGGGCGCGGTCCTTGCGCTCGTGCCGGGGATTGGACACCTTCTCCCCGGTCGAGAACGTATACAGCGACGTGATGCCCGCATCGACACCGATCGTCGCATCTGTCGGGGCGTGCTCGCCGACCCCCTCTTCTACCAGGATCGAGATGTGGTACCGGCCCGCGCCGTCGCGTGACACCGTGACCTGCGACGGGACAGCACCCTCGGGCAGCGGACGAGACCAGCGAATGTCCAGTGGCTCCGCCTGTTTCGCGAGTTTGATCCGGCCGTCGCGGTAGGTGAAGCAGTTCGAGAAGTAGGTGGCAGAGTCCTTCGACCGGCCCTTCTTCTTGAACTGCGGGTACCCGGTTTGCTTGCGCCAGAACTTGTCGAACGCGCCCTGAAGGTTCCTCAAGGCTTGCTGCAACGGCCCCTTGGAAGGCTCTGTCAGCCACTCGGTTTCGGGGTCACGCTTCCATTGCGTGAGCATCAGCGATGTGTCCGCATAGTTGACGCGCCGCTGCACCTGAGTCCAGGCACGGGAACGCTCCGCCAACGCCCGGTTGTACGCGTACCGGACACAACCGAAGGTACGGGCGAGCTGTTCGGCCTGCTCGGGCGTGGGGTAGAAGCGGTACTTGTACGCCCGCTTCACCACTCGGTCGCCCATTTCTGGCACGATTGCACCTTAGCGTGCCACCTGATGCGCTATCCCCGCCCTGAAGAACGGGGTCTGCGCGCTACGTACCTGGATCACAGCCCGAACACCCGGCGGGCGTTCCCGTCCAGGTACAGCTCCCGCGTCTGGTCGTCCAGCCCGAGCTGCTCCAGCCCGTCGAGCGCGTGCTGCGGCAGGATCATCGGATAGTTGGTACCGAACAGCACCTTCCGCCGCCCGCTCGTGGTCTTCAGATACGTGATCAACGCCGCCGGCAGCCGCTTGGTGGTGTACGCCGAGGTGTCGATGACCACGTTCTCGTGCTTGCGTGCCACCGCGATCATCTCCTCGGTCCACGGATAACCGACATGACCGCACACGATCGTCAGCTCCGGGAAATCCAGGGCGATCCGGTCGATATAGGGAATCGGCCGCCCCGGCTCCGAGGGCCGCAGTGGGCCGGTGTGCCCGACCTGCGTGCAGAACGGGATCCCCAGATCCACGCACGCCGCGTACAGCGGATAGAACCGCGCGTCGGTCGGTGGCACCTCCCACAGCCACGGCAGCACCCGCACCGCCTTGAACCCCTCTTCCCGCACCCGATGCCGCAGTTCCCGCACCGACTCCATCGGCCGTCGCAGATCCACCGAGGCCACCCCGATCAGCCGGTCCGGCGCCTCCGAAACCCATTCGGCCACCTCGTCATTCGAGATGAGCACCCCCTCCGGCGCACACCACGCCGACAGCAGTGCCCGGTCCACGCCGCCGGCGTCCATGGCGGCCAGCGTGGTCTTCAGTGGAATCTCCTCCGACGGGATGACGTCCCCGGTCCACCGCCGCAGCGAGTCGAAGATGTCACGCGCGAGAAAGCGACCCGTCGGATGCTGCGCCCAGGCGTCGATCGTCATCACTGACCACCCCATTGCTCTCCGGGTCCGCAGCGCCCGCCGGCTCCGGACCGTCCAGACATTCCAGGAACGCGGCCACCGCCGGATTGGTCTCCGCACTGCGCCAGACCGCGTACAGATCCAGTGTGGGCACCGGATCCACGATTTTCACGGCAACCGACATACTTCCCGGCCCGCCCATCCCCATGGAGATGGCGCGCGGCAGCGAGGCGAACCCCACCAGCGGCCGCACCGACACCATGTGCGCGGTCGCTCCGGGATCATCGGCGTACTGCGTGATATGCAGCGAGATCCGCGACTGCGCCGCCGCCCGGAAGATGTTGTCGTACATGGCCGGGCACTGCTCCCGCGCGAACAGCACACACTCCTGGTCCTGCAATTCCGCGAACGGCACCCCGGCCCGGTCCGCCCACCGATGCCGCGTGCCCACCACCGCCACCAGCGGCACCCGATGCAGCAGCCGCCGGTACCGGAACCCCGGCGTGCTCGGATGCCCGTACACCATGGCCACATCCAGCGCGCCCTCAGCGAGCGCCGTGAGCTGGGGGCCGGTCCGCTTCTCCCACAGCGACACCTCGATGTCGGGATATCGGTCGGTCATCCGCACCAGCGTGTCCGGTAGCACGTGCCGGCTCGCGGGCAGGTTGTAGCCGACATCGACCGTCCCCACCCGGCCGTCGGCCAGGGCCCGGGCCGCCCGCGCCGCCCGGTCCAGCTGCGCCACGATCTGCCGGGCCTGCACCTCGAACTCCCGCCCGGCCGGAGTGAGCCGCACCTCATGGGAGTTCCGCGCCACCAGCGTCACACCGATCGACTTCTCCAGCTTCCGCAACTGCGCGCTCAGGCTCGGCTGTGTCAGATGCAGCCGCTGTGCCGCGCGCCCGAAGTGCAGCTCCTCGGCGAGGGTGATGAACGAGACCAGATGTCGGATCTCCATGGGCCGACTCCTCTGTAATACCCGCCATGCTCGTCGCGATAACAGCAACGCTAGCCCCGGCGGGTAACCGGTGATGAATTGCTGCTCTCCCTGGAACAAATGGCCGGTGGCGTTCGTTGTACATGCACGGCTCCAGATCCGCGCTCCACGCGGGCACCTCGGAGTCAGGGGGCGAAAAATCACCCGACAACGGCAGGTCCGTTGTGCCACCATGTTTTTCACCGATGATCAGCCGACCGCCAAGGTCGTGACCAGCAGGAAAGGAGGAGACGGCATTGAATCCGATGTTCAGCGAACAGTATTCGCGTTCGCCCGAACAGCACGCCCTACTCGTGCGCCACGCCGAGCGCAGCCTGCGCGGCGACGACCGGAACATCGGCCGTCTCCAGGCCCACGCGTAAGCGGGCAACTCCCTCTTTCTGTTCGATCCCTTTCACGAAACATGGTGACCCCCATGCTGTTCCGCCACGCCGATGACCCGGAGATAACCACCGACAACTGGATACACGCCGGAGTGCTGCTGCTCAACGCCTCCTACGAGGCGCTGACCACGATCCGCGCCGAGCGCGCGGTGGTGCTGCTGCTCGGCGGCGCCGCCGAGACCGTCACCGATCGGCGGCCGCACTTCCCGATCCGCTCGAAGCACCTGGAGCTGGCGCTGCCGGAGACCATCCGGTTGCACCGCTACATCTACCTCGAGCACCGGATCCTCGCGCACGACGACGACAGCCGCGCCACCCTGGCCGCGGTCCTGCGCCGCGACCGCTACCGCTGCGGGTACTGCAACGACTGGGCCCGCACCGTCGACCACATCCGCCCGCGCTCGAAGGGTGGGCCCAACACCTGGGCCAACCTCGTCGCCGCCTGCGGTCCCTGCAATACCTACAAGGCGGACCGGACCCCCGAGGAGGCCGGCATGCGCCTGCTGTGGGAGCCCAAGGCCCCCAATGACAGAGAGCGGGCCCAGCGTCAGGTCTGGAAGGAACTGGCGGCGTCCTGAATCCGAGGACAGGGCCCGATCTCGATGAACGAAGAACGCCCGCACCGCGTGATCGGACATGAGAGGAGCGAGATCCGATGACGAACACTGCACTTCGGGAGCCGACCCTGGCGGATCTGCTCCCCATTTCCGACTCGAAGGACTACTGGCAGCGCGCGGCCTGCAAGGGTGACCCGAACCACGAGGCGTGGTTCCCGTACCCCTCGCAGGACTTCGGCTACGCCCGCACCATCTGCGCGGCCTGCCCGATCCGCCGCGAATGCGGTGACTTCGCGGCCCGCACCGGCCAGTCCGGCGTCTGGGGCGGTCACGAGTACGACCGCGGCAAGCTGATTCGCGACTGACACCTCGACGGTGACTCCCCTCGGAGTCACCGCCGTTGTCGTCGCTGCCCCGCCGGGTCCAGGCCGGCCGGATTTCGCGTGGCCGCCTGGCACAGGTGGCTACCGACCCGTCAACATAGGATGTTCGCTCGTGGGAACTCATCGCGCCGCGGGCGGGTCACGAGGTATCAGCAAGGGACCGGTTATCGCAGTCGTCGTGGTGATCCTGCTGGCGCTGGCCGTCGTCGGCTGGGCCTGGCTGTCGGATCGGTCCAAGGAACGCGACAGCCGCGCCGCCGCCTCCTGCGTCGAGGGCACCGCCACCCTCGATGTGACCGTCGATCCGGACATCCTCGCCCCGGTCAGGGCCGCGGCCGACCGCTTCAACGCCACCAAACCACACGTGCGCGACCACTGCGCCGAGGTGACCGTGGCCGCACAGCCCTCGGCCGCCATGGTCGCGGCCTTCACCTCCGGCAAGGCGTGGGATCCGGCACTGGGCCCGCAGCCCGCGCTCTGGATTCCGGACTCCTCCCGCTCGGTCGAGCAGATGCGCGTGCCGGGCCTGATCGCGGGCACCCCGGCCCCCATCGCGGTCAGCCCCATCTCCCTGGCCGTCCCCGACGACCTGCGCCGCGCGCTCGAGACCGCCAAGGTGCACTGGTCGGACCTGCCCCGGCTGCAAGAAGGCTCGCTCGCCGATATCGGGCTGCCCACCTGGGGAAAGCTGCGCCTGGCCATGCCCGCCGGGGACGGCTCGCTGGCCGTCGCGGCCGCGGTCGGCTCGGGCGTCTCCGGCACCGATCCCCTCGACGAGAAGGCCGTCGCCACCGGTCAGGTGGTCTCGGCCATCTCCGGCCTGGCCGCGGGCGCACCCGCCGCCAAGGACGTGACCGGCGCGCTCACCGATCTGTCGGGGGCCGCCGACCCGGCCGCCGCTCGAGCACAGGGAGGTGCAGCGGTGCACGCGGTGGCCGCCACCGAGCAGCAGATCCGGGCCCACAACGGCCTGACCGCCTTCCGCCCGGACGGCGCGGGCCCGGTCGCCGACTACCCGGCCGCCGAGCTAACCGGCTCCTGGGTGGACCAGACCCAGAACCTGATCGCGGGCCTGTTCGCCGACTTCCTGCGCGCCCCCGACCAGTCGAAGCTGTTCACCGACAACGGTTTCGGCGCCGCACCCCCGGCCACCACCCCGGTCCCGGCGAAGGCGGTCCTGGACAAGGTGGGCCAGATCCTCGCCCATCCGGTGCTCGGCGTGCAGGCCACCGTGCTGCTGGACGTCTCCTCCTCCATGTCCACCACCGAGGGCTTCGGCACCCGCCTCGCCAATGCGGCCGCGGCACTGGAGTCCACGATGGGCGTCATGCCGCCGGACTTCGGCCTGGGCGTGTGGGAGTACTCGAAGAACCTCGACGGGAACAACCCCTACAAGGTCCTCACCCCGACCGCCCCGCTGTCGGATGATCAGCGCACCGCCATCAGCCAGGCCCTGACCACCGTCACCGCGAGCACCTCCAAGCCGGACCGCACCTATCCCACGCTGGAGGCCGCCTACAAGAATGTGCTCGCGAACTATGCCGCGGCCCGCACCAATTCGATCCTGCTGATCACCGACGGCCCTGAGGACGACTCCACTGTCACCGGCGATCAGCTGCTCGCCGACATCGCCGCCGCGACGGATCCGGCACATCCGGTGCGGATCGACGTCATCGTGGTCGGCGGCCCAGGCACCCAGACCCTGCAAACCCTCACCCAGCGCACCGGCGGCACCTACACCAAGGTGAACACCACCGCGGACCTGCCATTCGGCACCGCGGTCTCGCAGGCGCTGACAACACCCTGACCGCCTCGAATTCCAGCGCGACTGCACGGCAACACGGCGACAGCGCTTTCCGTATTCGCCAGCAAACCCGTGGCATATTCGGCGAATGGCACATAGCACTGGTCCCGAACCCACACTGAAACAGGGCTTCGCCGCCGGAACGACGATCGCGGCGGGCATCCTGCTGCTCGTCGTCGGCGCGCTGTCGATCCTGCAGGGCATTTCCGCGGTGGCGTCGGACGACCTGCTGGTCGTCGGCTACGACTACGTCTACAAGATGAACACCACCGGATGGGGCTGGATCCACATCGTCCTCGGCGTCATCGAGATCGTCGTGGCGATCGGCCTGCTCCGGGGCACCACCTGGGGTCGGGTCGCCGCCCTGATCCTGGCGGCCCTGTCCATCGTGGAGAACTTCCTCTGGATTCCCTACTACCCGGCCTGGTCGCTGCTCATCATCGCGCTCGACGTCGTGGTGATCTGGGCCATCGCCACCTACAAACCCGCCACCGTCTGAGCCCCGGCGCGGTGACCGTGCCCGCGGCACCGCCGCGCCGATAGTGCCTGCGGCACAACGGCGAAGCGCCCCATCAGGTGACAACCGATGGGGCGCTTGCTCATTGAACCCGCGCAGGACGGGAGACTCAGTGTGGCTGACGCACTGCGCGCAGGATCACATCGGCCACCGCGTCGGGGCGGGACACCGAGACCGCGTGGGACGCGGCGACCTCGGTGGCGTCGGCCCGGGCGCGCTCGGCCATGAAGCGCTGGGCCTCCAGGGGGATGTTCTTGTCGTCGGTGGTGAGCAGCGCGAGGGCTGGGATGGTCGTCCAGGCGGCGGCCGTGGCCGGTTCCTGGAGGGCGGCCAGTGCGACCGGGCGTTGCGTCACCGCCATGGCGGCGGCGGTGGCGGTGGGGACGTCGGCGGCGAACTGCCGCGGGAATTCGTCCTGGCGGATGTAGAGCTCGGTGCCGTCGGTGCCGTCGGCCTGGGGATAGGACGCGGGGCGGGTGGTCGGGCCGAGGGTTGAGCCCGGGAACTTATCGGTCAGTTCCAGGGCGCTCTCACCGATCTCCGGAATGAAGGCCGCCACGTAGACGAGTGCGGTGACCTGTGGCTTTCCTTGCGCGGCAACGCTGATGACGCTGCCGCCGTACGAGTGTCCGGCCAGCACCACCGGGCCGTCGATGCTGTCCACGACGGAGGCGATGTAGGCGGCATCGGAAGTGAGGCCGCGCAATGGATTAGCGGCGGCGAGTACGGGGATGCCCGCGGCGGCAAGGGCTTCGATGACACCGTTCCAGCTGGAGGAATCAGCGAAGGCTCCGTGCACCAGGACGACGGTCGGGGTGGTGGTCATGTGGGTTGCTCCTGAGCTGGGATCGGATATCAGGCCGGGTACAACGCCGCGCGCAGGGTCGCGACGGCCTGCGCCACAGCGGCTTTCGCGGCGTGGGTGTCGTGCAGGGCGTTGACCATCACGAAGTCGTGGATGATGCCGCCGTAGCGCGCCTGGGTGACGGGGACGCCCGCGGCGCGCAGCTTCGCGGCGAACGCCTCGCCCTCATCGCGCAGCACATCGGCCTCGGCGGTGATGACCAGCGCGGGCGGCAGCCCGGCCAGCTGTTCGGTGGTGGCGCGAAGCGGCGAGACATCGATGCGGGCGCGGTCTTCGGAGCTGGTGGTGTACTGATCCCAGAACCACTTCATGCCGTCGAGGGTGAGGAAGTAGCCCTCGGCGAACTGGCGATAGGACGCGGTGTCGAAGTTGGCGTCGGTCACCGGGTAGAACAGCACCTGCTGCGCGAAGGAGACGTCGCCGCGCTCCTTGGCCATGAGGGTCAGCGCGATGGCCATATTGCCGCCGACCGAGTCGCCGGCGACGGCCAGCCGCGACGCGTCGAGGCCCTTGCTCGCTCCATCAGTGGTGACCCACTGCGCGATTCGATACGACTGCTCGTTGGCGACCGGGTACTTCACGTCCGGCGAGCGATCGTATTCCGGGAACACCACCGCAGCCCGCACGCCGACCGCGAGGTCTCGCACCAGACGGTCGTGGGTGTGGGCGTCACCGAAGACCCAGCCCGCGCCGTGGGTGTAGACAATGACCGGCAGCGGCTCGGTCACGCCCTGCGGCTTGACGATGCGCGCCCGCACCGATCCGGTCGGACCGCCCTCGACGGTGATCCACTCCTCGTCTATCTCGGGCTTGAAGATGGGCGAATCCTGCACCGAGTCAACGGCTTTGCGGCCTTCCTCCGGGGGCAGCTGGTAGAGGAACGGCGGCTGCGAGGTGGCGTCCACGAACTCCTGGGCGGCCGGTTCGAGCGACAGGTGATGCGGGTTTCCGGACATGGGCGATCGACTCCTTTCCGCGGCGCCGGGAATGGGGTGTCGGCGCCATGGGATTCATTTCAGCCGGAAACGTCTCGCACCGCCCCGCCGTGTCGGCCACGAAATCCACGATTCAGGACACGGCCGCGATGGCGGGTTCCGGCGCGTCCGCCCAGCTCGCCGACCCGGTCGTCCGGAAGCGCTGCTGATACTTGAGCGGCGAAATACCCAGGCGCGCAATGAAAGCCCGGCGCAACGCCTCACTGCTGCCGAAGCCCGCGGCCATGGCGGTCTCGGTCACCGTGGACCCGGCGTGCAGCAGGTCCCGGGCGACGCCGAAGCGGATGAAGGCCACGTATTCGGCCGGTGAGCGCTCCAATTCGGACCGGAACAGCCGGGTCAGATGCCGCACACTGACCTGCGCGTGCGCGGCCAGGGTCTGCACCGTATGCGGGAAGGCCGGATCCGCGCAGATCAGATCGACAACCCGGCGCACCAGCGGACTCCGCGGCACCGGACCGCTCAACGATGCCGAGAACTGCGACTGCCCGCCCGCTCTCTGCATGTACACCACCAGCAGCTGTGCCGTCCGCCGCGCGACATCCGCGCCGTGATCCTCCTCGACCAGCGCGAGCGCCAGATCCACGCCCGCCGCGACACCGGCCGAGCTGTACAGGTTCCCATCGCGAACGAAGATCGCGTCGGCGTCCACCTCCACCGCCGGGAATCGGCGGGCCAGATCCGGCGCGAACTTCCAATGGGTGGTCACCCGCCGCCCATCCAGCAATCCCAGCTCGGCCAGCACCGCCGTCCCACTGCAGATCGAGACCAGCCGTCGAGTGTGCGCGGACAGATGCCGAGCCGCCGCCTGCACCTCCGGCGTCACGAACACCGAGGCGGGCAGCTCACTGCCCGGAATCACCACCGTGTCGAACCGCCCGGCATCGGCCGCCGCGCCGTGCACCGCCACCCGCGCCCCGATCGAGGTCTGCACCTCCCGCCCATCCGGCGAGAGCAACACCACGTCGTAGCCGCTCACCGCCTGATTGGCCTCCATGAAGACTTCGGCGGGACCGGCGAAGTCGAGCATCTTCACACCATCGAAGACGAGGATCCCCACCCGTCGGCGGGTCGGATCGGAAGATATGGATGACATGTCCACTAGTATTATGGAGGCAAGCCTCCAGAACAAGAATCGTGCGCGAGATCGCAGATTGATACGGTGATCCCCATGGGCAGACCACGGCAGTTCGACGAGCAGGCACTGCTCGCCGCCGCGGTCGAACTCTTCTGGACCAAGGGTTTCGATACGACATCGGTGGAAGACGTCTCGCGCGCGACCGGGATCGGCAATGGCAGCATCTACGGCGCCTACGGCAACAAACGCGGCTTGTTCCTGGCCGCCTTCGAAAGATACTGCGAGCAGCGCGCCCGTTTCGTCCGCGAGGTCATCGAATCGGCCCCCGGCTCGGCCCGCGCCGCAGCACGCACCCTGTTCCGCGCCGTCATCGACGATTGTGCCGCACACCCGGACCGCCGCGGCTGCCTGATGATCAGCAGTATCGCCCACCTCGGCACTCGGATCCCGGAAGTCGCGACCATCGGCGCACGCACCACGGCCACCATGGAAAGCGCTGTGGCCGACCGCCTCCGCCACAGCATGAGCACCACCGGCCCCGTCGACGAAGCCCTCCTCTCGACCCTGAGCGCCAACATCATCATGACCACCCAGGGCCTCATCCAACTGAGCCGAATGAGCGTCACCCCATCCCGTTTACGCGAAATCGCCGACGTGTCCTGCGAAATCCTCCCGGCGACCTGGGCCGACCTGCCGGTGAACTGAGCCTCGATACCCGCCTCGGGTGCGGAAGACGGGTCGACGTCGTGATCCGAGCCATCGCCACCGACGAGCCGGTCGAGATCCAGCCTGCGGCGCAACGAGAAGCGCCCCACCGGTTGCGGAAACCGATGGGGCGCTTCGGCGCTCAGTTCGCGATCACTCCGCGTAGGTGTCCAGCGGCGGGCAGGAGCAGACCAGGTTGCGGTCGCCGTAGGCGCCGTCGATGCGGCGGACGGACGGCCAGACCTTGGCGCGAGCGTGCTTGACACCCTGGGGGTAGACAGCCATTTCGCGGGTGTAGGGGTGGTTCCAGTCGCCCACCAGACATTCGGCGGTGTGCGGCGCGCCGCGCAGCGGGTTGTCCTCCACCGGCCAGACCCCGGCCTCGACCTGGTCGATCTCGCTCTTGATGGCGATCATGGCGGCGATGAAAGCGTCCAGCTCTTCGAGGTTCTCACTCTCGGTGGGCTCCACCATGAGGGTGCCCGCGACCGGGAAGCTCATGGTCGGAGCGTGGAAACCGTAGTCCGCCAGGCGCTTGGCCACATCGTCGACGGTGACGCCGGTGCGCTTGGTGATCTCGCGCAGATCCAGGATGCACTCATGGGCGACCATACCGTTGTCGCCGGTGTAGAGCACCGGGAAGTGCGGATCCAGCTTGCGCGCAATGTAATTGGCCGAGGCGATGGCGGTCAGCGTGGCGCGGCGCAGCCCGTCCGCGCCCATCATGCGGATGTAGGCCCAGGTGATCGGCAGGATCGACGCCGACCCGTACATGGCCGCCGACACCGCGTGCGAACCCTTTTCGAGGGGATCGCCCGGCAGGTACTGCGCCAGGTGCTCGCGCACGGCGACCGGGCCCACGCCCGGACCGCCGCCGCCGTGCGGGATGCAGAAGGTCTTGTGCAGGTTCAGGTGGCTGACGTCGCCGCCGAACTTGCCCGGACGGGCCAGTCCGACAAGGGCATTGAGGTTCGCGCCGTCCACGTACACCTGGCCGCCGGCCTCGTGCACCAGCCCGCACAGCTCGGCCACCTCATGCTCGTACACGCCGTGGGTGGACGGGTAGGTGATCATGATGCAGGCCAGCCGCTCGGCGTGGTCGGCTATCTTGGCGCGCAGGTCGTCGAGGTCGATATCGCCGTTGGGGCGGGTCTTCACGACCTCCACCCGCATGCCCACCATGGCGGCGGAGGCGGCATTGGTGCCGTGCGCGCTGGAGGGGATCAGGCAGGTGTCCCGGTGCGAGTCACCGCGGTCCAGGTGGTAGCGGCGAATGGCCAGCAGACCCGCGTACTCGCCCTGGCTACCGGCATTGGGCTGCAAGGAAACCCGGTCGTAGCCGGTGACCGCGCACAGCCAGCCCTCCAGGTCCTCGATCAGCTTGATCAGGCCCGGCGCGTCTTCGACGGGCGCGTAGGGGTGCACGCGGTTGAAGCCCGGCCAGGTGATGGACTCCATCTCGGCGGCCGCGTTCAGCTTCATGGTGCAGGAGCCGAGCGGAATCATGCTGCGATCCAGGGCGATGTCCTTGTCCGACAGCGCACGCAGGTAGCGCAGCATCGCGGTCTCGGTGCGGTACCTGGTGAACGCGGGCGCGGTCAGATATTCCGAGGTGCGGACCTCGATGTGCGGGCGCTGCTTGCCGTGGAAGAGAGCGCCCTCCGGGCCGACCGGGATCTCCACGCCGAAGCAGTCCAGCACGTCGACCACATGGATGTCGGTGGTGACCTCGTCGCAGGCGATCGCCACATGATCGGCATCGACCAGCCGCAGGTTGATCCCGCGCCCCTTCGCCTTGGCCACAATGGCTTCCGCACCCGCGGGCACGTTCACCAGCACGGTGTCGAAGAAGGTCTGGTGCACCACCGCGTCGCCGAGCCCGGCCGCCAGCCACTGGGCGTGCCCGTGCACGCGGCGCGCGAGCGAGCGCAGCCCGTCCGCGCCGTGATACGAGGCGTACATGGCGGCCAGGATGGCCAGCAGCACCTGCGCGGTGCAGATGTTCGAGGTCGCCTTCTCCCGGCGAATGTGCTGCTCACGGGTCTGCAGGGCGAGCCGGTAAGCCGGGTTGCCGTCCGCGTCCACGGAGACGCCGACCAGGCGGCCCGGCAACTGCCGCGCGTGCGCGCTGTGCACCGCGAGGTAGCCGGCGTGCGGCCCGCCGAAGCCCAGCGGCACGCCGAAGCGCTGCGTGGTGCCGAAACAGGCGTCCGCGCCCTGCTCCCCCGGCGGCGTAATCAGCGTCAGCGCAAGCAGATCCGCGCCGACCGCCACCAGCGCGCCCCGCGCGTGCGCGCCCTCGATGACCGGAACCCAGTCCACGATCCGGCCGGACGCGCCCGGCTGCTGCACGATCACGCCGAAGAAATCGCCCTCGGGCAGCTCCCCGCCCGCCAGATCGGCCTCGACGATCTCGATACCCAGCGGCTCGGCCCGGGTGTAGAGCAGCGTCCGGGTCTGCGGGAACAGGTCGGTGTCGATGAGCAGCCGCTCGGACTTGCTCTTGCGGTTGGCCCGCTGCAGCAGCGTCATGGCCTCGGCCGCCGCGGTGGCCTCGTCCAGCATGGAGGCATTGGCGACCTCCATGGCGGTCAGGTCGGCGACCATGGTCTGGAAGTTCAGCAGCGCCTCGAGGCGGCCCTGGCTGATCTCCGGCTGGTACGGCGTGTACGCCGTGTACCAGGCCGGGTTCTCGATCAGATTGCGCAGCAGCACCGGCGGGGTGAGGGTGTCGTAGTAGCCCAACCCGATCATCGAGGTGGCCACGGTGTTCGAATTCGCCAGCGCCGCAAGCTCGGCGAGCGCCTCGTGCTCGGAAAGCGCGGCGGGCAGCGCGTTCAGCCCATTGCCCTCGGGCGCGTCCAGGATGCTGGCGGGCACGGCCCTGGTGGCGAGTTCGTCCAGCGACTCGACGCCCACGGTCTCCAGGATGCGGCCGGTCTGGCCGCTGTCGGGGCCGATGTGGCGGTCGGCGAAGGATCGAGTCCAGATCACGGCTGCTCTCCAAAGGGGTGGGCGGGGGTCGGCCCGACGGCCGACGTGTCGTCTGCCCTCCCCCTCTGTCCTCGATGCCTGAGAGATTCGGACCCCGGCCTTGCGGCCGTTGACCTTTCACCATGGGCGGGTGACGCGAGGTCACCACTTTCCAGAGGCGTCGAAACTCCGCACGGTCCCTGGTGCCTGAGAGATTGACGGGGAGGTGCTGCTCCTTCGGCGTCCGAGACTATCCCCGGAACTCTCCCGCACGGCTGCGACGCACTGCCAGTCTAAGCGGCGCCACGTTACAAGAATGTTGCCTGGGCCGGTTTCACACCGTGGCGCGCTCCGAACGACCGGCCCCCGATACACGAAACGCGCGCCGCTCGAGGCGACGCGCGTTCGAAAAGGGGTGTCTACCCGGTCTTGCTCATCCGGGCCTTGCGGCGGAAGGACAGCTCGTCCTCGGGACGGTCCGAGGCGGTGGCGGTTTCGGCGCGCTCGGCCGGGAAGTTGGCGATGGCTCCGGTGAGTTCGCGCATGGCACCGCTGACGGCGATGCCGAACACGCCCTGGCCGCCCTGCAGTAAATCGACCACCTCTTCGGCGGAGGAGCACTCGTAGACGGTGGTGCCGTCGGAGAAGAGGGTGATCCCAGCGAGGTCTTCGACGCCCCGGCTGCGCAGGTGATCCACGGCGATGCGGATGTTCTGCAGCGAGATGCCGGCGTCGAGGAGCCGCTTGACGATCTTCAGGACCAGGATGTCCTTGAACGAGTACAGACGCTGGCTGCCGGATCCGGTGGCACTGCGGATGGACGGGACGACCAGTCCGGTGCGGGCCCAGTAATCGAGCTGGCGGTAGGTGATGCCGGCCACCTGACAAGCGCTGGGCACGCGGTAGCCGACAAGTTCGTCGGGCACCGTGTCATCGGGGAACAGCCCTGGCTGCACCACATCCTGAGGTTGCGGTTGATCTCCCACTGACTACTCCCTTACTGCTTACCTATCAGGGCTCGGGCTCTGTCAATCGACTCTGGAGCGTTGGCCTAACAATCGAGGCTACTCCCCTGATTGTCGCGGCAGAATCGGCACCGTCAAAGCTTGACCGGCCGCGTGTTTTTAACCCTAAACCTGAGGTAGAGACGCTGTTTTGTCCCGTTTCGAGATCATCACCCGGTCAGAAACTGGTCAGCTGTCCGTGGCCTTGAAGTCGTCGGGAGATACCGATTCGAGAAACTCCTTGAACTTCTCGACCTCGTCCTCACGCTCGTCCGGCATGACCAGTCCGGCCTCTTCCAGCACCGGCTCCTCGGCATAGATCGGGCAGCCCACCCGCAGCGCGATGGCCACCGAATCCGAGGGCCGCGCGGAGATGCGTAGATCGTTCTCGAAGACCAGGTCCGCGTAGAAGGTGCCCTCCTGCAGATCCACGATCCGCACCTCTTTGAGGGTGTGCCCGAGCTCCTTGATCAGGATCTTGATCAGATCGTGGGTGAGCGGGCGGATGGGCGTGACGCCCTCCTGCTCCAGCACGATCGCGGTAGCCTCGGCCTGGCCGATCCAAATAGGCAGATAGCGGTCGCCGGAGACCTCTCGGAGCAACAGCACGGGCTGATTCTGTGGTTGTTCGACACGGATGCCGATCACACGCATTTCGCTCATGACCGTGCCTCGCTAGCGATCGCCACGACCATGCGCGAAGGTGCGCTGTATCCAATGATTCGCTCGCTGCGCTCACTCATGGCACTGCCTCCCAAAATCCTCACCGGCCGCCCAACCCGGCTGTAATACCGAGTCTAGGCGAAGAATTCAGCCCCCGAGGGAAGCGCGCACAGAGGTCTTCACCAGGCAGGTGTGCAGAGTCAGCGACAATGCCGCCAACTCGCGGACCGTCTCCTCGGCCCGGGCGCGGGCATCCGCGTCGCGACTCTTGGCGATCGGCGCCGCGATCTGCGCGACCATGGCGGCCTCGCGATCGGCGGCCAGTTTGAAAGCGCGCAGATGCCTTGCCTCCAAACCGAATTCGCTCAGAGCCTTGGCGGTGCGGGCCAGCGTGACGGCGTCGCCGTCGAAATAGCCTGCGGCGCCGGGGGTAATGAGGTTGGCGCGGATCAGCTCGGTCAGGAACTTCTCGTCGATGCCCGCCTGCTCGAGCAGATCCGTCCGGGTGATCCGGATTTCGTGGTCGAACCGGAGCTCCTCGGGCGATACCTCACCGGGCACGGCGTTCAGCCGCCGCAGGCGGCCGCCTCCATTGGGCGGCAGACCATCTCTCGTGCCGGGCCCAGGTCTGGAATCGGGCACGGACCCTCCCACGGCGTTCGCCCGGGCCCGGGCCTCCCGGACCCCGAGCGTCGCCGCCCCACTGTCGATCGCTTCGAGCTGTTCCTTGATCACCTTCAACGGCAGGTACTGATCCCGCTGCGCGGTCAGCACGAAGCGCAGGCGCTCGACATCCGCCACATGAAAGCGGCGGTACCCCGAGGGCGTGCGCTCCGGGCTGATCAGGCCCTCCGACTCCAGGAATCGGATCTTGGAGATGGTGATGTCCGGAAAATCCGGACGCAGGAGATCCAGCACGGAGCCGATCGACATGCCTCCGCGCGTCCACTGCGCTGCGCCAGTCATTCCGCTCGGTCCTATAGACCCGAGTCGCTCGTCGCCGGTCGCGGTCCCGTCAGGAAGACGAGACGGAACTTGCCGATCTGGACCTCGTCACCGTTCTGCAGCTCCGAGGAATCCACCGGCTCCCGGTTGACATAGGTGCCGTTGAGGCTGCCCACATCGACGACCTGGAAAGTGTCGTCGTCCTGGCGGAATTCCGCGTGACGCCGGCTGACGGTGACATCGTCCAGGAAGATGTCACTGTCGGGATGGCGTCCCGCCGAGGTGGTCGGCTGGTCGAGCAGGAAGCGCGAGCCGGCGTTCGGACCACGCTTGACCACCAGCAGGGCCGCGCCCGCGGGCAGGCCCTCCACTCCCTGCACCGGCTGCTCGCCGGTCTGCTCGGTGCGCGACGTGTCGACCTCGTTCAGGAAGTCGGCACGGAACACCGAAGTGGTCTCTGCTGCCGTTTCCTGGTAACCCGGGTCCTTGTTCTCGCTCACCCTTGCTCTCCTCCTCGAACCGAATAATCCATGCAAGCAGTTGATGCCCTCAGCGATGCGGCACTCCGGCCGCTCCCCGCTTCGGGTAGGTCCGGATAATCCGGACACCGGCTGCGCGCACTTCTGTTGGCATTGACCGTACCCTGCCAGGGCGTACCCGTGCAGGTAGAACTGTGAAGGCTCCTTCAGCCTCCGATAACTCCTTGATAACCCGCAGCATCGAGGAGCTTTCCGAGCGAAGCGTCGAGCGCCTCGGCGGACTCCACCTCGACCTCGAAGAGCCACCCGTCGCCGTAGGCGTCGGAGTTGACCGTCTCGGGTTCGGCATCCAGAAGATCGTTCACCGCAACGACTTTCCCGGCCAGCGGGGCGTAGATGTCGGACACGCTCTTGGTGGATTCGATCTCGGCGATGCTGTCACCGCTCGCCACGTCGGAGTCCACCGCCGGCAGTTGCACGAACACGACGTCACCCAGCTGCGACTGCGCGTAATCGGTGATACCCACCCGTACCCGGGTCGGACCCACTTTGCTCACCCACTCGTGCTCTTCGGAGTAGCGCAAATCCTCGGGTACTGCGGTCACTGGCAGTGTCCTTTCAACGGGCGTTCCTCTCGGGATCGTCGTCGATCCGTCCGCCGCACACACTATCGGGAATGATCATGGTGCGGCACGGGCGGTATCGCTCGGGCCACGGCGACGGCTTTGCGGAGATACAGCAGTCCGGTCCAGACGTAGACCGCCGTGCCCCAGATCAAGAATGCCCCACCGAAGGCGCGGCCGAAACCTGCGGCCGCCCAGTCCATCTGCCCCGCCAGCAGCCAGGGCAGCGCGGACATCAGCGCGAAGGTGGCGGCCTTGCCCAGGTAGATGACCTCGGGCGGGGGGAGGTTGCGGCGCCGGTAGATGCCGAGGGTGAGGGTCAGGATCGCGTCGCGGCCGACCAGGATCAGCACCACCCACCAGGGCAGGATGCCGCGAATCAGGAAGCCGCCCAGGGTCGCCAGCAGATAGAGGCGATCCACCAGCGGGTCGAGGATGGCGCCCAGTTTGGACGACTGGTCCAGCAGGCGGGCCAGCTTGCCGTCCAGGAAGTCGGTGATGCCGCTGACGACCAGCAGCGTGAAGGCCCAGCCGTCGGCCTTCTCGGCGAGCAGCAGCCACAGAAAAACCGGGACGCCGATCAGCCGGATCAGGCTGAGCACGTTGGGCACGGTGAAGATGCGGTCGCTGTAGACCGGCTCGGCGTTCCGCTCGGTTGTCACAACCCGGTCATACCCCAATCGCTGCGCCATCTCCATCCGGGCACGCCGCCGCGCCGCCGCCGGAGCCGACCGGTATGGTCGCTGCCATGCCCACTCGGTGAGAGAATGACATTAGTATCTTCTCATTGTATTGGTGGGTGTGAATTCGCGGGCGTGCTGCGGTTCGGACCCGAGTGGTGAAGGCTGATCGGTACAGCCCAGGGAGAGGAAATGCCATGCCCGACTTCGACTATGACGTCGTCGTTATCGGCTCCGGGTTCGGGGGGAGCGTGAGCGCGCTGCGCCTGAGCGAGAAGGGCTACCGGGTGGCCGTGCTGGAATCCGGCCGCCGCTGGAACGCCGAGGACATCCCCAAGACGAACTGGAATGTGCGCAAGTCGATCTGGGCCCCGCGGCTGGGGCTGACCGGCACCCAGCGCATCAGCATTCTGGGCAAGTGCGCGGTGTTCTCGGCGGCGGGCGTGGGCGGCGGGTCGCTGATCTACGGCAACACCCTCTACGAGCCGCTGCCGGCCTTCTACACCGACCGGCAGTGGGCCCACATCACCGACTGGCGCTCGGAGCTCGCGCCGTACTACGACCAGGCGCAGCGCATGCTGGGCGTGGCCCCGAATCCGCGCATGACCCCGGCCGACGACGTGATCCGTTCGGTGGCACAGGATCTGGGCGTGGCCGACACCTTCCACGCCACCAATGTGGGTGTGTTCTTCAACGAGGCCGCGCCGGGCGAGGAGGTGGACGACCCGTACTTCGGCGGGGCGGGTCCGAGGCGTGCCGGCTGCATCCATTGCGCGCGTTGTTTCACCGGCTGCCCGCACAACGCCAAGAACACCACGCCCAAGAACTACCTGTACCTGGCCGAGCAGGCGGGCGCGCACGTGTTCGAGCTGACCACGGCCACCAAGGTGCGGCCCATGACCGGCGGCGGCTACGCCATCGAGACGCAGCGCTCGGATCGCTGGGTTCGCAAGGGGCGCAAGGTGTTCACCGCCGAGCAGGTGGTGTTCGCGGCGGCCGCGCTGGGCACCCAGAAGCTGCTGCACAAGATGCGGGACGAGGGCGTGCTGCCGAACCTGTCGCCGCGGCTGGGCGAGCTGACCCGGTCCAACTCCGAGGCCATCCTGAACGTGGTGAGCAAGGCCCGCGACGACTTCGCCGAGGGCATCGCCATCACCTCCTCGATCCATCCCGAGCCCGACACCCATGTCGAGGTGTGCCACTACGGCAAGGGCCAGAACGGCCTGTTCCCGCTCTCGGTGCCACTGGTGGACGGCGGCGCGTTCCGGTTCCTGCGCTTCCTGCTGGCCATGCTGCTGCACCCGGTGGTGTTCGCGCGCAGTCTCAATGCCCGCCGGGCATCGGAGAAGTCGGTCATCCTGCTGGTCATGCAGTCGCTGGACAACTCGTTGACCTCGTTCCGCCGCTGGGGGCAGCTGAGGACCAAACAGGGTATGGGCAAGCCGAATCCGACCTGGATCCCGCTCGCGCACGACGTCGGCCGCCGCTTCGGGGCGAAGGTCGACGGCGACGTGCAGATGCTGGCCATGGACGTGTTCAACATCCCGGCCACCGCCCACTACATCGGCGGCTGCGTCATCGGGGAGGGCCCGGAAAGCGGTGTGGTGGACCCGTATCAGCGCGTGTACGGCCATCCGGGCCTGCATATCGCCGACGGCTCGGCGGTGACGGCGAACCTGGGCGTGAACCCGTCGCTGACCATCACCGCCCAGGCCGAGCGCGCAATGGCGTTCTGGCCCAACCGAAACGAGGCCGATCCGCGGCCCGCGCTGGGTGCCGCGTATCGTCGGATCCGCCCCGTCGCGCCCAAGCACGCGGTGGTGCCGGACTTCGCGCCCGGCGCGTTGCGACTGCCCCTGTTCCCGAACGATCACGAGCTCTCCGCGAACTGAGCGCGGCGGCGTGCCCGGCGGTAGTTTGGGGTGCTGTGCCCGTACCATTCCCGGTATCGATTCGACGAGGAAGGTGAGAGCCGATGCTCGTCCGAGTGCAGAACACCGCCGGCACCCACGCCGAGAAGGTGCTCATCGATTGGCTGCGGACCTGGAAGGGCAGCACCGACCCCAAGGGCGTCGCCACCGTCAACTGCAGTCTGTTCCACGGCGATAAGCTGCATCCGTTCGACGCGGTGGTGTGGACGCCGACCAGCTGTGTGGTGATCGAGGCCGAGGCGCTGTCGGAGCGCATGGACGGTGAGCTCGAGGTTCCGGTCAACGGCCCCTGGCGGGTCGGCGACCGGATCATCGCCTTCGAGGGCGGCGACAAGCGCAGTCCGCTGGACAAGTCCCGCGATCACACCTTCGCGCTGCAGAACTGGCTGGCCGAGCGGGGGCTCGGGCAGCGCGTCATCCACGGCATCGTGCTGGTGGTGCCGGCGCCCGGCTCGAATCTACGGATCACCCAGCTGTGGAACGATCCCAGTTTCCAGGTGCTGCTGGGCGATGAGCGGCGGCTGCGCGACCACTTCACCAGCCTGCTCTCGCGGGGGCGGCCGCAGTGGTCCGCCAATGACGTGGCCTGGGCGTTCCGCGGCCTGGGCATCCTGCCGTATCTGCCCGCGCCGCAAGACCTGCTGAACGAGGGCTTCCTGGGCCCGGTGGATCCGACGCTGTGGCACGGCGGTCCGCAGCAGGCCCAGGCCGAGGCCTTCGCCGAGGAGCAGGCGCGGCTGGAGCACGACCGCGGCTCGGCCGGGCGCGGTCTGAACATCCCCGAGCCGTGGTTCAGCCCGCGCAAGCTCTATCCGCGCCGCAGTGACCGGATCGAGGTGACCCGCGGACTCATGCGGGTGATGCTGACGCTGGGTTTCGTGGTGGCCGCGCTGTGGGTGGTGTGGTTCATCATCGCGGTTGCGGCGTCGTACTAGACGACGCCGCGACCGGTGTAGCCGCGAAGTAGCGGAACGGTAGGTAGAGGGCGGTCACGAGCGCGACCGCGGCCGCCGTTCCGCCCAGTACGTCGGTCGGATGGTGGTATCCGAAGCCGACCATGCCGATCATGACGGCGGGCAGCACCACGACCATGACGACCACCGTGCCGGTCCGCACGCGCGTGGATTCGGCCACGAGGGCGAAGGCGGTGACGACCGCGACCAGCTGGACGGTGTGCCCGCTGGGGTAGGCGAGATAGTGGTCGAGCCTGCGGTCCCAGAACGGTTTGAGCGCAAAGGTATTGACGGCCACCACCAGCTCGGGGGCCACCAGGGCGAATCCGGCCTGCCACCACTGGCGCCGGTAGGCGAACCACGCCGTGGAAGCGCACAGCAGCGGCAGGACGACATAACCGTTACTGGGGAACAGCAGGATCCGGTACACCCACGTGTGCGCGTCCAGCCCCGAGTGGATATCGCGCTCCAGCACCAGATCCGCGCTCGTCGACCCGCCGCCGGCCGGAAACGACAGCGGCACAAGGACAGTGACGATGACCCCCGCCAGCACGATGGCGGGCAGGGCGGCACGGCGTCTCCGCTGATCCGGCTGGGTGGGGGCGGGCGCGGTCGATCGAGTCACGGCTGCACGATACCGACGGCCCGCCCGCGCCTCAGGATCGGCGCATGAGCAGCATGCGCCGCAGCAGCCCGTCACGCAGCCCGATCGCATGCCACAGCACGGCGGACATGTGGGCGGTGAACAGGGCCAGCAGCAGATAGGCCAGCCAGGAGTGCAGGGTGCGCAACTGTGCGTAGAGGTGTGCGTTCTCCGGCGCGATCGCGGGCAGGTGGAGGCCGCCGCCGATCCGCACCGGAATCCCGGAAGCCGACACCAGCGCCCATCCGACGACGGGCTGGAGCAGGAACAGCACGTACAACGACAGCTCCGACGCCATCGCGATCCGGCGCTCGGCCGGTGACAGCGCCGCCGGGGCGGGCGCCCGACGCAGCAACCGGTTGACCAGCCGCGCCACGCCGAGCACCAGGATGGCGATGCCGACCGTCCGATGGACGCTCAGCAGCACGCCGTAATCCCCGACCGATCCGACCAGGGCGGCTCCGAGGAACAGCATGGCCACGAGGAGCACGGCCATCAGCGAGTGCAGCACCCGCGTGGTGAGGTCGAAATGGCCCGCCCGCGCGATGGGTTCGGCGGGCGCCGTGGCGTCGGCTTCCGGCACGTCCGGTGTCGTCGGATCCGATTCCTCGACCGTGGTCACGGCCGGTTCCATCGCCCCGCTCATGCCAAACCCTCCACCCGCAGTGGCTGCCGGGTCGCGGTCTCGCCCGCCCGGCGTCGATACGACTCGGCATAGGCGGCCGAGCGCGCTTGCAGCACACGGTCGTCCGAGGCTGCGATGCCGTTCGGCAGTACCAGCGGATCGAAGTTGACATCCCGCACATTGGCCGCGGACTCGCTCGTGACGCCGGTCAAAACCAGTGTGCCGGTGTCGATGCCGCGCCTCTCCGCCGGCCAGGGGATGGTCGGGTCGTGCGTCGGATCGGCGCCGCGAGTGCCCACCACCGCGATCAGTTTCCAACGTAGCGATTCCCGGCGGAGGTCCCGGACCAGGCCGGTGAAGAGCTGATCGTCACCTGATGCACCGGTGGCACCGGTGGTTTCGGGTTCGAGCCGCCAGCGGACCGGAGTCCGGGTGCCGTGCGCGTCGATGCATTCGAAGGCGTTGAGGCCGTGGAAGGTCGAGGTGGCGAAGCTCGCCGTCGGCGGGTTCCGCTTGATGACCTCCAGTGCGGCAGCGGTTTTCGGATGCGTGGCCAGATAGGCGCGTACTCGCTCCGGATCCGGTTTCCCGGTGGCCGGGTCGGGCGCGTAGGCCGCGGTCCGGTCATGGAAGTCCTGGGCGGAGGCGTCGGTGAAGACGGGGATATTGAGCAGAGCCAGCCGCCATTCCTCACCGGCGGGCAGGGTGACCCGCAGTCCGAGCCCCCGGCGCGCGTCGAGAACGTCGGGCGCGAACGGCTTGCCGCCCGCCAGCGAGAACCGACCGTTCACCGGGTAGCTGCCGGGCCGGAACACCGCGGCCGTCGACAGCTCCGTGCCGGCCCCGCTGCTCTCGAAGCGTCCCGCCACCGCGACGCCCTTGGCATGGTTGCGCCGATAGCCCGGGACGAAACCGTTGGCGGCCTGCAGGCCGTCGACGATGCGCCGGGCGGTCAGCCGCGCCGGGCCGACGGCATTCTCCGCGAACAGGAATCCGCCGACGCCGGCGGTTCCCGCACCGGCGATCACCGCCGCGGCCAGCAGCGCGCGCCGATTCAGGCGTAGCGGACCGTTCTCCTCGCCCATTCGTATCTCCTCGTGTCGATCGTCGAAACGAGAGAGACGATGCCCTGCGGGCGGCTGCGGACACCAACCGACACGGCGGGTATCGGCATGACTTCATGGTTCCGTAAGAACTCGCGAGTCACTCTCGCAGCGCCGCCCGTTCCAGGAGCGGACGCGGACGCCCGGGTCCACCAGTTGGCGATTCCCAGCAGCCGCATGAAGGCGGACACCAGGACCATGCGGACGAGTGCGGCGTCCATGAGCACGGCCATCGCCAGGCCCGGACCTCGCTGCCGGTGAGCAGGAGCAGCAGCACGAAGGTGATGGCCGTGATCCAGGCGACGGGTTTCGGGAAGCCCTGGGCGATGCCCTGCCCCGTGTCCGCGTTCTGCTGGGCGAGACCGCCGAACAGCACCGGCGCGGGCACGTCGACCACCCGCAGGCGTCCGATTGCCGCTTCGCCGCATCGGAATACGGGCCGAGGCGGGTGGACACGGTCAGGTGCAGGTTGCCGGGTCCAAGGCGATCCTGACGAGGGCCGGCACCGGTTTCGGTGTCCGCAGCGCCGGTGCGATCAGTCTGCCGATCATGGCGGGGCGTGTGTGCAACCTCTCAATGATGCACGGAGGCAATATAATTCAGCTGCGGCGGCGATCGGGGTCAGCCGAGCACGGCGGCGCGCAGCATGCCCTCCGGCACGCCGAGTCCCTCGATCAGGGTGAGCGCCTGCGGCCGTAGCCGATCGACGAGTTCGTTCACGCCGCGGCGCACCGCCTTGGCCCGCTCCACGGACATGAACCGGTGCATGATGTACCAGGCCTGGTTCTGCTCGATGGTCCAGTAGACGTACAGGTCGCACACCGAATCGGCGAGGGCGCGCGCGTCCGGGTCTTCGATCTCCGCGATGCCGTCGATGAAGGCCTCCAGCACCAAACGCTCGATGTGCGCGGTGCCGGCGGCGAGGATGTGGTCCTGGGCATTGTTGAACGCCTCGAAGGGCCCGGTCTCCTCGGCGCGGGCCTGGAGCCGGTGCGCGGCGGTGCGGACCATGTAGTCCTCGCGATCGGCGAACAGCTGCAACTGGACCGACCGCCGGGACAGGTCGCCCTCGTCGACGGACTCGTCGCTGCGGTCGCGCAGGCGCTGGATCATCTGCCGCACACCGGATCGTTCGCGCACCACGTCACGCGCCATGGTGGCCGCGAAGCGCACCCAGCCGAGGGCGTCGAGGTCGCGGACCTCATCGGCATAGGCAGTCAGCAAGTCTTTGGCTACCAGCTGGGTGAGGACCACATTGTCACCTTCGAAGGTCGTGAACACGTCGGTGTCGGCCTTGAGGGTGACCAGGCGGTTCTCGGTGAGATAGCCTGCGCCGCCGCAGGCTTCGCGGCATTCCTGGATCGCCTGGGTGGCATGGCGGGTCTGGGCGACCTTGAGTCCGGCGGCGCGGTTCTCCAGGGCGCGCTGGGCGCGCGGGTCGGTGGCCTGGCCGGTCTGCACCAGGTGCATGCGGTGTACGAGATCGTTCTGCGCGAAAGCCAGTGCGTAGGAACGGGCCACGAGCGGTAGCAAGCGGCGCTGATGGCTGCGGTAGTCCAGCAGCACCGTCTCCTCGCCGGTGTCGGGGTCGGCGAACTGGCGGCGCTGCTCGGCGTAGCGGACGGCGATGCTGAGCGCGACCCGTGCGGCCGCGGCGGCGGCGCCGCCGACACTGATGCGGCCGCGCACGAGGGTGGTGAAGAAGCGGCGGCTGGGGTTCTCGATCTCGGAGCTGTAGGTGCCGTCCGGTGCGACGTCGGCATAGCGGTTGAGCAGGTTCTCCCGCGGAATCCGCACCTGGTCGAACAGGATTCGGCCGTTGTCGACGCCCGGCAGGCCGCCCTTGAGGCCGCAGTCGGAGGTGGTCACCCCGGGCAGGTCGCTGCCCGCCTCGTCACGGATGGGCACCAGGAAGCAGTGCACGCCCTTGCTCTCGCCGCCGGTGATCAGCTGCGCGAAAACCGCTGCCACACGGGCGTGTTCGGCCGCGCCGCCGATGTAGTCCTTGCGGGCCGAGAGAGTCGGGCTGTGCACCACGAACTCCCGGGTCGCCGGATCGTAGGTGGCGGTGGTCTCCAGGTTGGCGACATCGCTGCCGTGCCCGGTCTCGGTCATGGCGAAGCAGCCGAGCAGGCGCAGTGGAATCAGTTCGTCGATGTACTCGCGGTGGCGCTCGGTGCCCAGGTTCTCGACCGCGCCGCCGAAAAGACCCCACTGCACACCGCTTTTCACCCACAGCGACAGGTCGGTGTAGGCCAGCATCTCCAACGCGGTGACCACCGCTCCCGGGTCACCAGGGCTGCCGTCCGGGTGGCGGAAGCCACCCTCGACCCAGCCGAAGGAGGCGACCAGCTGCATCTGTTCCAGCACGCGCGCCCGCGCCGCCTTGATGTCGAGGGCGGGGTCGCCGTAGAGGCGATCGTCGTCGAGGATGCCCCGCGCTCGTTCGCGCACGTCACGCCAGGGGCCGTCGAGTGCCGCGCGGAGCTCGTCCGCAATCGAAACGCCGCTCGTCGGCATACTCGAAAACACTACTGCCCTGGACCTGCTCGCCCCGGTGATCTCTCGCACCCGTGTACGTTTCTGTATGTGAGCACCGATGTGGCTACCGAGTCGGAGGCGCCCTCCGGGCTGCGCGCCCGGTGGCGGCGGATGCTGGACGGAGCGGTGGACCGGCTGGTCGCGGACCGCCGCGCGACCGTCGACACCGTGGTCGAGGCGCCCGCCCCGGTGCAGCCGATCGACCTCACCGATGACGCGACGGTCACCGAGGTGATGGATCTGGCCGAGCGGGTGGGCGAGGTGGTGCTGGCGTCCGGTACCGCGGTCATGGACACCACCACTCAGATCGAATTCATCGCCGCCACCTACGGCCTGTCCAAATGCGATATCGACGTCACCTACAACTCGATTCGCATCTCCGCCGACCGGGGACCGCGTCTGCCGCCCTACAGCACCATGCGCGTCGTGCACTACCGATCGCTCGACTTCACCCGCCTCGCGGCGGCCGACCGGCTGACCCGCCGCATCCGCCGTGAACTGGTGCCGCCGCAGGAGGCGCTCGCGGCGCTGGACGAGATCACCACCGCGCCGCATCCGTATCCGCGGTGGCTCGCGACGGTCGGCTGGGCGGTCATGGCCGCGGCGGTGGCGCTGCTGCTCAATGGCGGACTGCTCGTTGCCCTGCTGAGCTTCGCGGCCACCACCATGATCGATCGCACCAACCGGGTCCTGAATCGGCGCGGCCTGCCGTTCTTCTTCCAGCACATGGTGGGCGGCATCATCGCCACCGTGCCCGCGGTCCTGGTCTCCACCTTCGCCAAGAGCCTGCATCTGGACCCCGCGCTCATCATCGCCGCCGGAATCACGGTGCTGCTGGCCGGTTTACAGCTGGTCGGCGCGGTCGAGGACGCCATTACCGGCGCGCCGATAACGGCGTCGGCGCGCATGCTGGAAGTGATCATGATGACCGGCGGCATCATCGCCGGTATCGCGTTCACCCTGCGGGTGGCGGAGGTGTTCGAGGCGACGGTTCCGATAGCCGACATGACCTCGACCCGCGATCTGAACAATCTGCCGCTGAAGCTGCTCGCGGGCGCGCTCACCTCGGCGGCCTTCGCGCTCGCCTGCTATGCGGAACGGCGGGCCGTCGCGGCGGCGGCGTTCAGCGGTGCGGCGGCCACGATCGTTTATCTTCTGGTCCAGCATTTCGGATTCGGCCCGATCGTGTCGTCGGGTGTGGCGGCCACGGTGGTGGGCCTGGCCGGTGGTCTGCTGGCCCGCCGCGCCCTGACTCCCCCGCTGGTGGTGGCGGTCGCGGGGATCACTCCCCTGCTTCCCGGTCTGCGCGTCTATCGCGGCCTCTACGCGCTGCTCAATGACGAATTGATCGTCGGGCTCAACCAGTTGTTCAGTGCGTTCGCCGTCGGCCTGGCGCTGGCGGCCGGTGTCACCCTGGGCGAGTGGATGGCCCGCGATCTGCGCCGGCCCCGCATCGTGAAGCGCATGGGCTCGCTGCGCCGTCCACGGCTCAGCTCCGGGTGATCACAACACGGCGATTCGACATGGCCTTTTCACCACGATCCATACTTGTTTTCTATCGCTATATCACGTTTCTGAATTCACTTATTGTATTCTGATACAACGCTTTTCACTCCTCGTGATCTTGACTGCTACCGTGCAGTATGACCACGAGAGGCCCGCGTGACCGCGATGTCTTCGCGCTATGGGGAAAACTCGTAGCCAACCACCGTTTTCTCGTTCTGGGCATCGTGGCGGCCGCCCTGCTCGGTCTCGGCGGCTACGCCTGGGGTTTCGAGAGCCGACTCAGCGCGGGCGGTCTGGACGATCCGAACTCGGAGTCCGCGCAGGCCGCGGTGCTGGCCGCCAATGCGTTCGGACCGAACCACGCCGCCGATGTGATCGTGCTGTATCAGGCGCCCGACGGGAAGACCGTCGACGATCCGGACGTGAGCGAGCCGATCGTGGAGAGCCTCAACGGGCTCGCCCAGCACTTCCCGAACGACATCGCCGGCGTGTACGCCACGTATTGGCCCGAGGTCTCCGCCATCCGGGGTTCCTCCGCGGCCTTCGCCACCAAGGACCGGACCCGCGCGGTCGCCTCCGTCGCGTTGAAGGACGGTGCCGCCACGACCGTGAAGGACGCGTTCTCGATTCCGGGTATCAAGGTGTACGTCGGTGGCCTGCAGCCGGTCTCGACCGCCCTGACCGACACCATTTCGGCCGATACCCATCGCATGGAACTGCTGGCCATTCCGGCGGTGGCGGTGCTGTTGTTCTTCATCTTCGGCGGTGTGGTCGCCGCGGCGCTGCCGCTGCTGATGGGCGTGCTGACGATTCTGGGCGCGAACGGCATCGTCCGGGCGATCACCAATGTGACCGAGGTGAATTCCTTCGTGGCGCCGGTCGTTTCGATGATCGGCCTGGGCCTGGCCATCGACTACGCGTTGTTCATCGTGAGCCGGTTCCGCGAGGAAGTGGCCGCCGGATACGACACGCCCGCAGCAGTGCGGCGCGCGGTGATGACCGCGGGCCGCACGGTGTTGTTCTCGGCCACGATGATCGTCGCCAGCCTGGGCGGCATGCTGCTGTTCCCGCAGGGTTTCCTCAAGTCCATCGCGTACGGCGCGATCGCCACCGTCACTCTGGCGGCGCTGACGGCCGTCACGATTCTGCCCGCCATGCTGGCGATCCTCGGGCCGTGGGTGAATGCCCTGGGCATCAAGCGATTCCGCCGTACCGATTCGGCGCAAGAGGTGGAGCAGGGCTTCTGGGGCCGGTCCACCAGCTGGGTGATGCGGCATCCCCGCGAGATCACCGCGGTCCTGATCCTCGGATTGCTGGTACTGATCGTGCCGGTCCGCAATATCGCCTTCGGCGGCTTCAGTGAGAAGTATCTGCCACCGGACAATACGACTCGTGTTGCCCAGCAGCAGATCGACACCTATTTCCCGCTCCGCAAGCCCGACCCGATCGAGTTGCTCATCACCGCCAGTGACAGCACCGAGGTCGGCCCCTTCATCGAACAGGCGAGTCGCGCTCCCGGGCTGGTCACCACCGGGCTCTCGACCGGTTTCGAGATTCCGACCCGCTCCCAGACGCAGCCGAATGTCTATCGCAGCCAGGCGTATCTGATCGATTCCACCAAGTACGACAAGACCATCGACTATCTGCGGGCGCTGCCGGTCCCCGACGATATGACCGTGCTGGTCGGCGGCGTGCCGACGGTTCAGCACGACGCCATCGCCGCGCTGCTGAAACGGCTGCCCCTGATGATCCTGCTGGTGCTGGCCATGACCACGCTGCTGATGTTCCTCACCTTCGGATCCCTGGTCCTCCCGCTGAAAGCCGCCTTCATGAGCGTGCTCGGCCTGGGGTCCACGCTCGGCATCCTGACCTGGATCTTCACCGAGGGCCACGGCGCGACCCTGTTGAACTTCACCCCCCAGCCGATTCAGGCCAACATCCTGTTCCTGATCATCGCCATCATCTACGGCCTCTCCACCGACTACGAGGTTTTCCTGGTGTCCCGCATGGTCGAAGCCCGCGCGCGCGGCGCGACCACCGAGGAGGCCATCCGCTCCGGCACCGCCCAGACCGGCCGCATCATCACCGCCGCCGCCATGATCCTGCTGGTGGTCACCGGCGCCTTCGCCTTCTCCGACCTGGTCCTCATGCAGTACATCGCCTACGGCATGATCGCCGCCCTGATCATCGACGCCACCGTCCTGCGCATGCTCCTGGTCCCCGCCACCATGAAGCTCCTGGGCGACCGCGTCTGGTGGGCGCCGGCCTGGATGAAGCGCATCCAGCAGCGCGTCGGCCTGAGCGAACCCGTCCTGCGCGACGAACCCGCCCACCTCCGCACCGAATTGGCCGACGCCCGAAGCTGATTCATCCCAGGACCCGAGATCATGATCGAAATCCAGGCCCTCCGCCCCGACGATTGGCCCCTCTGGCGCGAGCTGCGGCTGCGGGCCCTCACCGAATCGGCGTCGGCCTTCGGTTCGACCCTCGCCGAGTGGAGCGGCCCCGGCGACACCGAAAAGCGTTGGCGCGCCCGTCTGACCGATGTCCCCCTCAACTTCATCGTTCGTTTGGACGGCACACCCGTCGGGATGGCCGGCGCCTACATCCGGGACGACGATGCGGCAGAACTGATCTCGCTGTGGGTCGCCGAGTCGGCTCGCGGCCGCGGGGTGGGCGACGCGGCCGTGCGTGCGGTCGTGGACTGGGCGGGCCGGCGCGACGTCGTGCTCTCGGTCAAGTCCGGCAACGACAGTGCGATCGCCCTGTATCTCCGCCACGGATTCGTCGACGCCGGACCATCACCCGACGACGACTGCGAACGCTTCATGCGCCGCGCCCACTGAAAAGTGGGCTGATCAGTCGGCGACGAGACCGATGCCGCGGCCGATGTCGGCCAGGGTGGAGTCGAAGAGGACGTCGGGGTGGCTGACCGGGATGGGGTAGTTGCCGAAGACCTCAAGGGTGACGTGGCCGTAGAGGCGGGCCCAGAACTGGATCATGACGTAGCTGACGCCGAGGTCGAGTTTTTCGGCGGGGAACTTCTGGCCGGAGTCGGCGAGAACGCGCAGCAGGTCGGTCTGGAATTTGACGAGGTCGTCGCGGAGTTCGGGCGGGATGAGGGCCGTGGGCGGGGTGACGACGTCGTAGTCGGTGAGGAGGCGGCCGGCGGCGCCGAGGAAGATGCGGCCGACCGGTTCGCCGAATTGCTGCATGGCGCTGGTGATTCCGGCCCCGACCGGGGAGGCGAAGACCAGGGTGAATTCGCGGGAGTGGGCGAGGGCCCAGCGGCGGAAGCCGCGGCAGATGGCGAAGAAGCGGACGCCCGCGTCGTCGGGGAGACCCTCGATGGCGGCTTCCAAATCCTTTGCCAGATCGGCGCATACGTCGGTGCGGACGGCGGCGACGAGGTCGTCGCGGGATTCGTAGTACCGGTAGAGCGCGGGAGCGGTGATGCCCAGCTCCCGCGCGATGGCCCGCAGCGTGATCGCGTCGGGCCCCTGGTCGACCAGCAGTGACCGCGCGACGCGACGGATGTCGGCGTCGCTGACCGCCGGCACCCGCCCGCGTCGGCGAGGTTCACTCATGCTGACTCCATATTTCGAAAGAACGGGGCCCCTACCGGATTACGCACACTACCTCCTCGGGGCCCGGCCGCTCATTCGTACGCGACTTCCCAGCTCTTGATGCCGTTGAGCCAGCCCGAGCGCAGCCGCACCGGCTCGGAGATCTGGTGCAGGTTCGGCATGACGTCGGCGATCGCGTTGAAGATCAGATCCAGCTGCAGGCGAGCCAGATTCGCGCCCACGCAGTAGTGGGTGCCGGTACCGCCGAAGCCGACGTGCGGGTTGGGGTTGCGCAGCACATTGAACTTGTACGGGTCTTCGAAGTAGTTCTCGTCGAAGTTGGCCGCGCTGTAGAACATGCCGACGCGCTGGCCCTTCTGGATCAGCTGGCCGCTGAGCTCGACGTCCTCGATGGCGGTGCGCTGGAAGGCGATGACCGGGGTGGCCCAACGGACGATCTCGTCGGGAGCGGTGCGCGGACGCTGCTCCTTGTAGAGCTCCCACTGATCCGGATTGTCCACGAAGGCCTTCATGCCATGTGTGGTGGCGTTGCGCGTGGTCTCGTTGCCGGCGACCGACAGCAGGATCACGAACCAGGCGAACTCGTCCGACGCCAGCGACTCGCCGTCGATGTCGGCCTCCAGCAGGGTGGAGGCGATGTCGTCCATCGGGCAGGCGCGGCGCTGCTCGGCCAGGTTCCAGGAGTAGCCCATGACCTCGGCGGCGGCGACCTTGTGGTCACCGTTGAACTCGGGGTCGTCGTAGCCGATCATCTGGTTGGACCAGTCGAAGATCTTGCCGCGGTCTTCCTGCGGGATGCCGATGAGCTCGGCGATGGCCTGCAGCGGCAGTTCGCACGCGACCTGTTCGACGAAGTTGCCCGAGCCGTTCTTCTTGGCCTCGTGCACGATTCGCTCGGCGCGCTCGCGCAGCGCGTTGCGCAGCGACTCGATGGCGCGCGGGGTGAAGCCCTTGGAGATGATCCGGCGCAGCTTGGTGTGGCGCGGCGGGTCCATGTTCAGCAGCAGGTAGCGCTGCACCTCGATCTCTTCGCGGGCGATGTCGCCGTAGTAGCGGATGACCGCGGTGTTCTCCTCGTTGGAGAAGGTCTCCGGGCTCTTGGAGATCTCCTTGATGTCATCCATCTGGGAGACGGCCCAGTAACCGCCATCGTCGAAGCCGGTGAGGCCGTTGGCCTGCGGCACCCAGAAGGGCTTGGCCTGCTTGCGGAGTGCTGCGAACTCTTCGACCGGCAGACGCTGCGCGAGCAGGTCAGGGTCGGTGAAGTCGAAACCGGTGGGGATGGACGGCGCGGACACGGAACCTCCTTTGGAACACGTTCGACAACGAGTGAACCACACCACACCAGGGTTTGTGAACACCTTTTACTAAAACCCGTTCACTAGATTCTGCCGGACCGGAACAAGACGCGCCCGCTGCGAGAAAGGCAGCGGGCGCGACGGTTTCGGAATTAGCGGTCAGTACGCTCCATCGCCCCTGGTCACCGTGCCAATCGTCTTGGCGATCAGGAGCAGGTCCAGGACCATGGACCAGTTCTCCACATAGGACAGATCGAGGCGCATGGCGTCCTCGGGGGTCAGATCCGACCGGCCGCTGACCTGCCAGAGACCGGTGACGCCGGGTTTCACCAGCAGGCGGCGGCGCATGACGCCGTCGTAGGAGTCGACCTCGCGCTGGACCTGGGGACGCGGGCCGACGATGCTCATCTCGCCGCGCAGCACGTTGAAGAACTGCGGGAGCTCGTCGAGTGAGTATTTGCGGATGACCTTGCCCACCGAGGTCACCCGCGGATCATCGCGAACCTTGAAGAACAGCGGGTTGCCGCCGTTGCTCTCGATGAGCGCGTTGATGTGCGCCTCGGCGTCGGCGTACATACTGCGGAACTTGATCATCCGGAAGGGCCGCCCGTCCCGGCCGATCCGCTCGGAGAGGTAGAAGATCGGACCGCGACTGGTGACCTTCACCGCGAGCGCGATGACGGCCAGCGCCGGGGCGATGGCCAGCAGGGCGGCGCAGGCGAAGCAGAAGTCGAAGACACCCTTGCGAATCGACTTCGCGCGGTCGTACTGCGGCTTCTCCACGTGCAGCATGGGCATGGAGGCGACCACCCGGTGGGTGAGCCTGGTGCCGGCGATGTCCACCAGACCCGGTGTCACGATCAGTTCGGCGCCCAGTTCGTCCAGCTCCCAGGCCATCCGGCGGAAGTCGGCCGGGCCGAGGTTGTCGGTGGCGGTGACCGCGACGGTGTCGGCCCCCGTCCGCCGGACCGCCTCGATCACGGCGTGATCGCTTGCGACAACCGGGATCTCCCGTCCGCCCACCTCCAGCGCGGCGTCCGCGTGCGCTCCCTCGTCCCGGGTGCACATCCCGATCACCTGATATCCGGAGTCACGATCGCGGGAGAAGGCCGCGACCATGGCCCGCGCCGCCTCCGGGCTGCCGACCACCAGCATGGCGGTGCGGTAGTGGCCGCGGGCGCGGCGCCCGGCCACCCAGCGCCGCCAGATCCGCCGCTCCACCATGAGACCGATCATGCCGAGCGGCAGGGCGATGGCGAGATAGCCGCGAGCGATGTCGACCCGAAGCAGCAGCGAAACAATGGCTATCCCACCGAACAGCTTCAGGGACGCGGCCACCACGCGCCGGTATTCCTCTGTGCCACTGCCGATTACGCGTGGCGATCGGGTGCCGCTGAGGGTCAGCGTGATCGACCACGCCAGGGCCAGCACGGCCGACACCATGGTGTAGCGAACTTCCAGTGGCAACTGGGAGGCCAGTGGCGGCTCGGCCCCCGCGCCGCCGAAGCGAATCCATTGGGCAAATCCGATGGAAAGAACTAGAACGATTAAGTCACTAATAAACAGCCGGCGCGCGTAATCCGCCTGCCAGCGTTCACGATCCGAGCGCGGCTCGGGACGTGGAGGCCGATACGCGTGCACGGCGCGACCGGCAGAAATTTCGTAACTCATGAAACGAACGCACCTCCCCCACGGGAGAACTCGGTTCCGATCCCCGCTGATCAGTTCCACGACGGGCTGACGCCGGTTTCCCAAGGGCTTTCAGGACCATGACAACCGATGTGGCCGCCGAGTGTTTCGGTGGCCAGATGCCGAATGTTACACAACCACGGTGGCGCGCAGGATGTAACCCACAGGGCCCCAACGTTTCCGAAAAGTAACGGGTTTCGCGACGACCGGTTCCCCGTACCGATCCCCCTATTTCCCCTATTCGCAAAATCGCAGGTTGAACTACGCAAGATCCACCGTGTGAGCTGGTCGAAACCCTTGCACTGCAAGGCTCGAGCGTTTGCCGACCGGACGCCAAGTTCTGCGGGTCGCAGAAATTCACTTGTTTTGGCACCATCGGTCACTCGCCCGGCACCCGAACACCACGCAATCCTGTTGTAACGTAAGGCCGGACCGAGCCGACCACAGGTCATCCGGAGCTGCGCGGGCAGCCCGAACTCGGTGAAAGGTGGGGAACTTCGTGCAATGCCGTCTTTGCCACTCCGATCGTCTGCGCAGCATTCTCGATCTAGGCGCCACACCGCCGTGCGAAAAATTCCTCACCGCCGACGAACTGGACCTGTGCGAACCGACATATCCGCTGCACCTGAGGCTCTGTGAAAACTGCCTGCTGCTGCAGATTCCGGCGCTCATCACACCGGAGGAAACGTTCACGGAATATGCATACTTTTCGTCATTTTCGGATAGCTGGGTTCAGCATGCAAACCACTTCGTAGATCAGGCAATCACACAGCTAAATCTGACCTATAATAGTTTCATTATTGAGGTGGCGAGTAACGACGGGTATCTCCTCCAGCACGCCGTCGCCGCCGGCATCCCGTGCCTGGGCATCGAACCGTCGGTGAATGTTGGTGCGGCAGCACGCGACAAGGGCGTACCCACCGAAACCGCCTTCCTCGACGAGGACCTGGCCGCCCGGGTGCGCGCCGAACGCGGACCGGCAAACCTGGTGGTAGCCAACAACGTTTACGCCCACATCCCCGATCTGCTGGGGTTCACCAGATCACTGCGTGCGCTCATGGCCGACGACGGCTGGCTGTCCATCGAGGTGCACCACGCGCTCAACCTGGTAGCGCTGGCCCAGTTCGACACCATCTATCACGAGCACTTCCAGTACTACACGCTGCTGTCGGCCCAGCGGGCCCTGGCCACCGCCGGCCTGGCCGTGGTCGACTGCGAACTGATCGGCACACACGGCGGTTCACTGCGCGTCTGGGCTCGCCCCGAGGGCGTGAGCACCCCCGGCACCCGGGTTGCCGAGGTGTTGCAGTTGGAGGCCGATGCCGGTCTGCACGAGGTCGCCGGTTACCTCGAACTGCGACCCGACACCGAGCAGGTGCGCCAGGATCTACTGCGATTCCTGCTCGACGCCAAGACATCCGGCAAGCGCGTGGTGGGCTACGGCGCCCCCGGCAAGGGGAACACCCTGCTCAACTACTGCGGCATCCGCACCGACCTGCTCGAGTACACCGTCGACCGCAACCCCTACAAACATGGACGGTTCACACCCGGCACCCGCATTCCGATACACGAACCGGAGCGGATCGACGCCGACCGCCCCGACGTGGTGCTGGTGCTGCCCTGGAATCTGGAACGGGAGATCACCGCACAGCTGCGCCACGTCACCGACTGGGGTGGCGAGATCGTCTACCCGCTCCCCCACCTTCATCATGCGACGCTCGACGACGCCGCCGCATCCACTCATGCAGGAAGGCAAGCGAAGTGAAGGTCGTACTGTTCTGCGGCGGCTACGGCATGCGGATGCGCAACGGCACCGAGGACGTGATCCCCAAGCCGATGCAGATGGTGGGCCCGCGCCCGCTGATCTGGCATGTCATGCGCTACTACGCGCATTTCGGGCACAAGGACTTCGTGCTGTGCCTGGGTTACGGCGCCGCGCACATCAAGAACTTCTTCCTCACCTACCAGGAGTCGGTGTCGAACGACTTCGTCATCCGCGGCGGCAAAGTGGAGCTGCTGCAGTCCGACATCAGCGACTGGACCATCACCTTCGTCGACACCGGGGTGGAGTCGCCCATCGGTGAGCGGCTGCGCCGGGTGCGCGATCACCTCGCGGGCGAGCGGTACTTCCTGGCCAACTACGCCGACGTGCTCACCGACGCCCCACTGAACGAGATGATCACCCAGTTCCAGCATTCCGGGGCCGCGGCCGCCATGATGATCGTGCCGCCGCAGTCCTCCTTCCATTGCGTGGACGTGAACTCGGCCGGGGAGGTCAAGAACATCACCCCGGTCTCGCAGCTGCCGATCTGGGAGAACGGCGGCTATTTCGTGCTGACGCAGGAGATCTTCGAGCATCTGCCTGCCGGCGGGGATCTGGTGGAGGACGCCTGCGGCGCGCTGGCCGCGCAGGGCCGGCTGTTCGGCTATCAGCATCACGGGTTCTGGAAGCCCGCCGACACCTTCAAAGAGCGCGCCGAGCTGGATACCGGCTATCTACAGGGCGACCGCCCGTGGATGGTGTGGGAGCAGCGCACCGCATGATCCGACTCGACACCGGTGCGATCACCGAGATCGCGCTGCTGGCCGCCCACTGCGACGATCTCGCCATCGGGCTGGGTGGGACGCTGCTGACACTGGCCGAGGCCGTGCCGGGCCTGCGGGTGCGAGCGGTGGTGCTCGCCGGCGCGGGCACCGAGCGCGCCGACGAGGAGCGGGCCGCGCTCGAATCCTTCTGTCCCGGTGCGGATCTGGAGCTGCGGATCCTGGACGTGCCGGACGGTTACGCGCCCGCGCACTGGGCGCGGGTCAAGGACGCGGTGGGCGCGCTGCGCCGCGACAGCGCGGCCCAGGTGGTGTTCGCGCCGCAGCGCGGGGACGCCCATCAGGACCACCGGCTACTGGCCGAGCTGGCGCCCACCGAGTTCCGCGATCACCTGATCCTCGGCTACGAGATCCTCAAGTGGGAGAACGACACCCCGCAGCCGGCGGTGTTCCATCCGCTGCCCGCGGGCTGCGCGGAGCGCAAAGCCGCGCTATTGGTGAAACACTATCCCTCACAGCGCAATCGGGACTGGTTCGATGAGCAGTCCTTCCTCGCCCTGTCCCGGCTGCGCGGGGTGCAGTGCCGCGCCCAGCACGCCGAGGCGTTTCTGCTCGAGAAGGCCACCATCACTTTCGGAGGTGCATAAATCATGCGCGTGCTCGTCACCGGGCATCAGGGGTATCTGGGTACTGTCATGGTTCCGCTGCTACAGCAGGCCGGTCATGAGGTGACAGGGCTGGACAACGGCCTTTTCGCGGACTGCGTGCTGGGCGAGGCACCGCCCGCGCCGCCCGCCCTCGCGGTGGATCTGCGCGATGTGAGCGCCGATCAGCTCGCCGGTTTCGATGCCGTGGTGCATCTCGCGGCGTTGTCGAACGATCCGCTGGGCGCGCTGGCGCCCCAGATCACCTACGACATCAACCATCACGCGTCGGTCCGGCTGGCGGGGCTGGCCAAGAACGCCGGGGTGCGCCGATTCCTGTACGCGTCCACGTGTTCGGTGTACGGGGCGGCCGGAGACGGCCTGGTGACCGAGGACGCACCGCTGCGTCCACTCACCCCCTACGCCGAGTCGAAGGTCCGGGTCGAGGACGATGTGGCCGCCATCGCCGACTCCGGGTTCTCCCCCGTATTCCTGCGCAATGCCACGGCATTCGGGTTCTCGCCGCGCCTGCGCGCCGATATCGTGCTCAACAATCTGGTCGGGTACGCGGTGCTGACCGGTGAGGTGAAGGTGCTCTCGGACGGCACGCCGTGGCGGCCGCTGGTGCACGCGCAGGACATCGCGCGCGCCTTCGCCGCCTGTCTGGAGGCGCCCGACGAGGCCGTGCACTGCCGCGCCTACAACGTCGGCACCGAGGCCAATAATCTGACGGTCGCGCAGATCGCGCAGGCGGTGGTCGACGTGGTCCCGGAATCCACGCTGGTCATCACCGGCGAGAGTGGCGCGGACCCGCGCTCGTACCGGGTCGACTTCGGTTATGCCCGCAAGGAACTCGGCTTCGACGCGGAGTGGAGCATTCCGGACGGCGCGGCCGAGCTGTATCGGGAGTACCTCGCGCGCGGGCTCACCGCCGGGGCCTTCTTCCAGCGTTTCACCCGCCTGGCGTGGCTGAAGTCGCTCAAGGAGACCGGGGTGCTGAACGACGAGCTGCGCCGGATCAGGACCGGGGTGTGAGGTGAAGGGCGGCGAGCAACGCGCGCCACGAGCCCGCGCCCGCGTCCCGCTCCGACACCACGGTCACCGGCTGCGGCCAGGCGATGGCCAGGTCGGGATCGTCATAGGCGACGCCCAAGTCCTCGGCCGGGTCGTGCGGGCGGTCGATGCGATAGCACACATCGGCCACCTCGGTGAGAGCCTGGAAGCCGTGCAGGAAGCCGGGCGGGACGTAGAGGTGCCGGAAGTCGGTGTCGTCCAGCAGGAATGCCTGCCGGCGGCCGAAAGTGGGCGAATCCGTGCGGATGTCGACGAGCACGTCGTGCACCGCGCCGTGCGCGCAGCGCACCAGTTTGGCCTCGCCGCGCCCGGAGCGGCCGTGCATACCGCGCACGACGCCCCGGTGCGAGCGCGACTGCGAGTCCTGCACGAAAGTCGCCGACACCCCCGGCGTGCCCAGGTGGGCGTCGAACTCCTCGGCGTCGAAGGTTCTGGTGAACAGGCCGCGATCATCGCGGAACGGCTGCGGGATCAGGATCAGGACGTCGGCGAGGTCGGTCGATTCGATACGCACCAGGTCATCGTGCCATGACCGGCGAACCGCGGTACGGGTGTCGCGGCTGCGGGCTGGGACCACTGGTCCGGGTGCTGGATCTCGGGAAAATGCCTGCGGCAGACAACTTTCCGAGTCTCGACTCGGCGGCCGGTACGGCCGAGGCGGCGCATCCGCTGGCCATGGACATGTGCGCCATGTGCGGGCTGGCGCAGCTGGCCGAGGACGACACCGTCACCGCCGAACCGCGTGGTGTGGAGCCGCAGGCGCTGCGGGATCAGGCGGCGGACGCGGTGGCCCGGGTGGCCGCGGCGGGCCTTTTGCCGGGCGGCGGGACGGTGCGAGAGTTCGGCAGCCCGCACGGCGGCAGCTGGCTGCCGCTGCTGACCGAGCTCGGGTACCGGGTCACCGATCGTCCCGCCGATGTGGTGATCGACTGCTTCGGCATCATGCACGAGCCCCATCAGGGGGTCGCCTTCGCGCAGCGCGCGGCGGCCACCGCGCCGGGCGGAGTGCTGCTGCTGCAGTTCCACTCCCTGCACGCCATCGTGCGGCAGGGGCAGTGGAATGCGTTGCGGCACGGGCATTTCGCCTACTACACGATGGCTTCGCTACAGGGCTTGCTGCACCCGGCCGGGCTGGTGGCGGTGACCGCGTGGGAGTTCCCGCTCTATGGCGGCACGGTGCTGGTGGCGGCGGTGCACGCGCCCGCTGCTCCCGACCCCGCCATCGTGCGGATCCGCGCCGCGGAGGCGGCGGTGGCGGACCCGGTGGTGGTGCGCGGGCTCCAGCGGGCCGCCGACCGGCAGGCGCAGGCCCTGCGCGCCTGGATGGAGGCCGAAACCGACTCCGGTAGAACCGTTTACGCGTACGGGGCGGCCTCGCGCGCGGTCGCGCTGCTGCATCTGGCGGGCGCGCATCGCGGCCTGCTGGCCGGGGTGGCGGACGCCTCCCCGGGAAAGCAGGGCCGCCGCATGCCCGGTACCGACATCCCGATCCTGTCTCCGGCGGAACTCGTTGCCGCCCAGCCGGATCGGGTTTTCCTGACTTTGCCCGATCTGTTGCCGGAGGTTTCGTCCCGGTGGCCCGAACTTCAGGGGAAGTGGGTGACCGACGTGACCGAATCGCTATGAAAGTCAGCAAATCTCGCCCGGCACACGCCTGAATCCGCCGGGCACGCACCACGTCGGCCTGTGATACCGATCATGCGATTGCGGCCACACGCAGGGTAATCGAGTGGGATAGTCTCAGCGTGGGGGTCGATCATCGGCCGAGGGGACCGGGGACGTCGTCTCGCGTCCCGTAGCACTGGGGAATCATCAAACACGCGTGGGCAATACGCAGCAATACCTGATGAGGGAATGGGATTCATCATGCGCAACAACATGACTGCGCTCTCTCGCACCGCGACCGTCGCGGTAGCGGGCACCATCGGCCTGGTTCTGAGCGGCGGCGCCTCCACGGCCGCAGTCGACGCCACCAATTCGATCGTCGACCAGCAGGGCCGGACGGTCCAGGCCATCTCCGCAGATACCAAGATCGATTTTGTGCCGCCGCTGGACGGGAATCCGCTCACCCGGGAGTGGTTCCACAGCGGCAAGGCCTGCTTCAAGGTCGGCCTCCCGGCCGGCGACCCGTGGACCGGCCACATCACCCTCGGCTACCAGGTCGGCTATCCGGCCACGCTGTCGGGCAAGCTGGAATTCCAGTACCAGACTCCCGGCCTGGAGCTGGAGATCGGCAATGACCCCAAAGCCGATGTCTTCAACCTGATTCCGACGCTGGGCGTGACCCTCGACGTCGGCTTCGGCCCGGGCATCCAGTCGGTGGACGCCGCTGGCGGCGATGTGTCCGGCACCGAGGGCTGCATCACCATGTCCGGCTTCCACGGCACCGTGTCCGGGGTGCTGGGCACCACCACCATCCGGCCGTTCGTGCGGCTGGTGAGCAGCGGCGGCGACACCGTTGTCGCCTACGGGCCGCTGTCGAGCATCTAGCGGTTGTCAGTGCAGCAGGTCCGGGCGGCGCAGTGCGGTCGCGATCGTCCGGACCCGCACCCGCTCGGCGGCGGCGCGCACCAGCCGCCAGTCGCCGCCGAGGACCGCGCCGCGGCCGACGTACTGCGGGTACTCCGCGCCCAGGCGGTGATGGAAGCGCAGCATCTCGGTCAGCTTGCTGACCGTCGAGGTCTGGCTGCACAGGTTGAAACTCGAATTACGCCAGGCGGCAAGGATGTCCGGCATGCCGTAGAAGTCGCCGAAGGCGCACACGCGGGCGAAGAGGTCCACGTCCATCGGGAAGACCAGATCGCCGCGGAAACCGCCCACCCGATCGAAGTCCTGGCGGCGGAAGATCGCCGCCGCGGTGGGGCCGAAGTCGGCGGGGCCGCGGTGCACGATGGTGCGCATGAGGGCGCGGGCGTTGCGGCGGCCCAGCAGGTTCGGCAGGCCCAGGTCCGTCTCCTCGACCGCGCCGTGTTCGTCGATGACCTGGAATTTGGACGAGCAGATGGCGATGCCGTTGTCGCCCATGATCTCCAGCTGCTTGTCGAGAGAGCCGGGCAGCAGGATGTCGTCGGCGCAGACCACCTTCACGAAGCGGCCCGAGGTCAGCGAGACGGCCTTGTTCCAGTTCTCACCGATGGGCAGGGTGTCCTCGTTGCGGTGGACGTGCACCCGCGGGTCGTCGAAGGATTTCGCGATGGCGCCGGTGTCGTCGGAGCTGGCATTGTCCAGGACGAGCACCTCGATGTCGGTGTCCTGGTCCAGAATCGAGTGCAGCGTCGTCTCCAGGGTGCGGCCGGAATTGTAGGCCGGGACGCACACCGAAAGGTTCTTCATCGTTCCCCCTGAACTGGTTCGGCTGGTTCGCCGGGTGCGCCCTCACCTCCTGCCACGAGCCCGTACACCCGATCCAGACCCGCGCGGCCGGCGTCGATCTGTTCAACTGCCCTCTGCTGCAGCGTATCCCGCAGTTCTGGCGCGGACTCCCACAACTGGCGAATCGCACGTGACAGTTCGGCGTCGAGGTTGTCCACGTCCAGGTGCACGATGCGCAGACCGGCCCCGGCCGCGCCCGCGCCGAACATGTCGGCCAACCCATAGAATTTGTCGTCGTAGTACTCCGACGCCGTTACAGCCACGGCTGGAATGCCCTGGGAGAGTGCGAAAACCGCGAGGTGGTAGGCGCTCGTCACCAGCACCCGGCAGCGCGAGACCTGACGCGCCACGTCCTGCGCGGTGCCCGCACGCCCGATGACGGGCCGGGTGCTCGCCGCGCCCGTGAGCAGCGGCAGCGTGTGCCGGCGGTCCTCGTCATCGTATTCGGAGATGATGAGCGGGGCCAGCGCGGTGTTCAGCTCGGCGGCCTCGCGGCGCACCACCACGCCGAGGGTGTCGCGGGCCGAGTCGCTCACCTTGGAATAGTCCGAAATACGCAGGCACAGGCCGAGATCGGTGCCGATGCCGGGCCGCCGCAGGCGATAGGCGAACTCCACCGCGTCGTCGCCGGTGACCACGATTTTCTCGGCGGCGACGCCGAGTTCGGCCAGCAGCTCGGGGCCGCGCCGACCCTCGCGCAGGGCGATGAGATCGGCGCCCGGCAGCACCTCGGCGGCGCGGCGAAGCAGGTGCGCATCGCGCATGGGGCCCAACCCCTGGCCGATCATGACATTCGGAATGCCATGGCGCTGGGCGGCTTCCAGCAGATTGAGGGTGCGATGAGCCTGGTAGAGGTCGACATCGGTCATGTAGCCGCCGCCCTGGGCGATGACCAGGTCCGCGTCGACGAGGGCGGCGGGCACCGGCGGCAGGTCGGGCATGCCGGCGGGTTCGGGTTCCCGACCGCCCGCGGTGAGGACGCGGACCTCCTTGCGAGCCCAGTTCTTGGCCCCGCGCAGATAGTGCTTGGGCACCTCGGTGGCGGAGCGCCAGCGCATGGCGGCGGGGCCGAGCAGGTGGACTCCGGCCGCCTCCTCCAGCCGACCCGCGAGACCGCTCCTGCCCCAGTGCCCGCCGGCGTGGGCGGGCACGGGTTCCGCCTGCGGCAGGACGCCGCGCAGAACGTGGGGTTCGTCGGTGAGCATGCCGATGCGGGCGTGCGGCCAGCGTTCCCGTAGGCGTTCGACGGTCATCACCATCATGGCGATGTCGCCGCGATTGCGTAACCAGTACTCGCCATTGTCGACGAGCACCTTTATTTTCCCGGCACCATCCCCCGCGCCAGAGTTCCCCACGCTCGATTCCTTCCGACGCCCGCTCCGAGCACGAATCCGCAGCGAATCTATCGCACGTCCAGTGCTTCGCGCTATACACAGCGGGGGTCCCAGAGTGCGAAAACGTTTCAGTTGCAGGATCATCGACGCGGGCGAACCGACCGGTCAGCTGGGGAACAGGGGGCTCACCAGATTGCTGCACAGCCACTTACCGTCCACGTAGTCCATGGACAGGGTGATCTTCTGGTGGTTGGTGGTGTCGGCCTTGCCCTGGGTGGAGTTGATCTGGGTGACGTCGACGGCCAGATCGTAATGAGTGTTGCTGCCCGAGGTCACCGTGCAGGCCGCGTCGGCGGCGCGGGTGTGCTCGGAATCCGACTCCAGCAGCACGCGGATGGTCGGCAGTAGCGTCTCGGCCTCGGATTTCCAGGTGCCGGTCGCGCCCGCGATGACCTTGGACTGCCAGTCGTCGCCGTTGCTGTAGTCGTAGGTGGTCATGAGTTCGGCGTAGTCGCAGGCGGCCTTGGTGGCTGCGGCCTGGGAGGCGTCACCGGCTACCGGCGGCGGGGAGATGGAGCCGCCGCCTCGGTTACCGAAATGGATTGCGCCCGTTCCGAATCCGACGCCCAATCCACCGGCGAGCAGCAGGGCGGCCAGGAAGGCGCCGAGGAGAACCTTGCGGGCGCGGCGGCGCGGCGAGGCGGGCGGAGCAGAGGTGGTGTCGACGGGATGCGGGTCGCTGCCGGCCGGGCCGTGGTACCGCAGCGGCGGCGCGGTGGGCGGGACCTGCTGAGGCGTGATCTGGGTCTGCGGCGCCGCGAACCGTGGACGCTGCGCATTGAGCTCGGTCGGCAGCTCACCGTACGGGACCGGCGCGGGCTGGGTGGGCATGCTTGGTTCGGTGGTCGCGCCGGTGAACTTGCTGGGGTCGAAGCCCATCCGGCACTGCGCCGCAGCGGGATTCGGCGGCAGGCTGCCTTGCTCGGCGGGTCCATCCTGGCGGAACCCCGGCCCCCAGGGGCCCGCGGTGGCCGTGAGTGCCTGCTCGGCGGCCGCGGCCAGTTCCCCGCAGCTGCCGAAGCGCTGGTCCCGGTTCTTGGCCAGCGCCCGATCGATGACGGCGTCGAAGGCGGCGGGAACGCCGGAGTGCACCAGGCTCGGCCGGGGAATCTCGGCGCCGAGGTGGGCCGCCACCAGCTGTGCCGTGCTCTCGCCCGGATACGGCAGCCGACCCGTGAGCATGTGGAACAGCGTGCAGCCCAGGGCGTAGACGTCCGCCCGATGGTCGGTGTCGCTGCGCAGTTCGAACTGTTCGGGTGCGGCGTACTGGAAGCTGGCGTACATTTCGCCGGTCCGGGTCAACCCGCTGGTGTGGTCGACGGCCTTCGCAATGCCGAAGTCCGCCAGGTACACCCGTTGATCCGGGCCCCAGGCCAGTAGGATATTGGCTGGTTTCACATCCCGGTGCAGCACGCCGGCGCGGTGCGCGTGGTCCAGTGCCCGCGCGGTCTCCCCGATGATGCGCACCGCGTGGTCGGGCCGAATCGGGCCCTCCCGCAGGATCGCCGACGCATCGGTGCCCTCGACGTACTGCATGGCCATCCAGAGGCGGTGGTCGTCGTTGCCCCGCGCGTACACCGCGACGATGTTCGGATGCGACAGTCGCGCAGCGGTATCGGCCTCCCGGAGGAAGCGCGCCCGTACCTCGGGATCGTCGGCCTTGCCGGAAGCCAAGAGCTTCAAGGCCACCGAGCGTGGCAGATCCCGGTCCTGCGCGAGATAGACCTCACCCATCCCGCCCACCCCGAGCAGCCGTTCAACGGTGTACCCCGCGAAAACCTGCCCCTGCACGAGTGTCCGCCCCACAGCCTGCCTACCTCCGACCACATCGTGCCCGCCGATCACCGTAACCCAGATCCGGCAGCGCGGCGTCGGCGTTAATCGCCGGGCTCGACCTGGAATCGGAGATCGGTGATCTGGCCGGAGTCATCGCAGCGCAGCTTGCGCAGCCGAACCGGCGCGGTCCCTTCGAACAGACGCACTCCACGACCGAGCAGAACCGGCACGAGGTGCATGACGATCTCGTCCACGAGCCCGGCTTCGAGGCATTGCCGGGCCAGATTCGCGCCGAAGATACCGACGTCGCCCTCCCCCGCGGCGGCCTTCGCCGTGGCGACCGCCTCCGCGACACCGCAGGACAAGAAAGTGACATCGGGATCGTGCGGCGCCTCCCCGGGCCGATGGGTGAGCACGAATATCGGCCCGGACCACATGCCCCCGTACAGTTTCCGATCGCCGGTCCCGGGCCTGTTGCCCAGGTCGTATCCGCGTCGCCCGGACAAGACGGCCCCGGTCCGCCGCATCGCCTCCACCCCGAGCGGGCCCGCGGCCCCGTGCCCGAACATCCACTCGGTGGAGTCGTCCTCCGGTGCGATGAACCCGTCCACTGACATCGTGATGTGCCACAAAACCTGCATCATGGGGGTGGAGACGGGTCGGGAGGCGCAAACTCATCGACGGCGGCGGGGACTATCGGCACGGGAGCATGCGGTCCGCGGGCCGCAGCGCCCAGGACGCGAGGACCAGTACCACGATGGCGGCGGTGACGGTCAGATGCATGCCGGCGGCACCGTAGTCGCGCTCGACCAGGTGCGAGATGAAGGCTCCGGTCATGTTGAAGAACATTCCGGCATAGGCCCATTCCTTCAAGCGCGGGAAGCCGGGAACCAGAATCGCGGCGCTGCCCAGCAGTTTCCACGTTGCGATGAGTGTGAGGAAGTAGATGGGATACCCCAGAATCGTGTGGGTTTCCAGGGTCCCGTACTGCTGGGTGTACTCGCCGTAGGCGCCGCTGACCATCATGAACGCCAGACTCACCGTGCACGCCCAGTAGGCGTACGTGCGAATCCGGCCCCGCGCGGCCGGAGTGGTCCGGTGCGAGATCTGCTGCGTGATGGTGGCCATGGTCTTCTCCTGTCGAGATGCACTCTTCGGTGTCATCTCCTCGACCATCGACACGCGGGAAATGTGACAGCGCCCGGGGCGGGAGTGTTCTTACGCCAGGTCGGAGAAGCGCACGGTGTGAGCGACGGCGGTTACCTGCAGGCCGTTGGCGCTCGGCTGAATGGACGTCAGCTGGGCGCCGAGCGGCAGCCGCTGCAATGGCACGGTGAAGGTGAGATTTCGTTGTAGCAGGGCCAGCGGAATCGTCGGGCCACCGGCTGCGGCCTGGACCGAGACCGGAGTGACCACGATGCCGTCCTCGGTCGGCGCGACAGTGACGACCACCGTCGCGGGCACCGAAAGACCCTCCACCGAAAACGTTCCCGTGACGCGCAGTCCGTCCGGAGCATAGGAGATCGACTCCACCCCCTCCGGGGCAGAAGCCTGCACGGTGTCGTACGGAACCAGAGCTGTCGCAGTCGCCGTCGCAGCAACCAGATTCGAGGTACGGCCGTGCACCACATCACTCAGCGGCGCAGATACATCGGTCAGGCTGACATCGAGATTGTGAACAGAAATCTGCTGTCCACTCCAGTCGCCGACCCTGATATCGATGTCATGAAAACTGCCGTCGAAAGCCTGCGTCAGAAACGGGAAGCCACCGATCTCCACGCGCGGCTGCTGTGGAAGGTTGTACCCGGTGGTAATCCGGCGCCCGATCTCGTTCTGCGCCACCACGACCCCGACCCGGTCGCCCACGACCGCCGCAATCGCGAGCACAACCACCAACATCAACAACGCACGCATACACTCACCCGCTCAGCCATCCCACCATCATGCTGTCGATCGCGACCATCCGCCGCCTCCGACCCGCCACCGGGTCCGGCGTAGGGTCTGTCCAGATAACGGTGTAACTCGGGTTGATTGAGTTATTTCCGTCCGGCGGTGAGTCGGCCTTCGAAGGTGATGTCGAAGGCGTTCAGCG